>NZ_NDHW01000011.1 GCF_002251945.1 Pseudanabaena sp. SR411 | reverse complement strand
TTTTTTACCAATGACTCGCAATGGCACGATGGGCAGTTTGGTCTAGTCTCTGTCATGGGCTAACTCGGTAACATTAGACACTCTTGTCTTATTTTCCTCCATCCTTTCCTTTTTAGGACTACCATAATTTCCATTTGCCGAGAGCAGGGAATGCCTTTAATTCGGACTATAAGTTTGAATGAACTAGCACCAATCCCATTACCTCTAGCCGAGGTAATCCAAGCCTATGCCGCCAGTGAGTTGGCAAATCAAATCCCGACCATTGAAGAAGAAAACTTAGAACCAATCGCGATCGCCAAGAGATCTTTAGTATCCTCAAAACCAGAACAGATGACCTTACTATGAGCGAAACAGCAATGAACTATAACATCAAGATTGAAGGACAGACGATTCCCGTACCACCTGAAATCGGGAGTAGTGATGAACAGATTAGAGCAACGCTCAGTCTATATTTTGAAGGAATCAAGAACTCGAAAATTGAAAGAACCGTGCAAGCCAACGGCGATATCCTCGTGGATGTCTGTAAACTCGCAGGGACAAAAGGTGTGCGATGAATGGGACAGCGATCGCTAGTTTGATGAAAGCTCCAGAAGAAATCAACCCCTTGCTAGAGATACTCTGGGAAATTGAGAAGTACCAACAGCAAGGGACTCAATTAATCGAGTTAAGCGAAATCGGGCTAGAAGACTTTACCGAAGCAACCACAAAATCGCAAAAACATAGTCAGTGCATCCACAGGACATTAGACAACCTGAAAAAAGCTAGTCCGATCGCCGCGCCGATGACGATCCGAGGATTTTGAGATGGACAAAACCAAATTCGAGTGGTTAGCAGCATGAACTGCCGATAAAGCGGTGGAATACATCGAAGCAATCCAGCAAAGGGCAACAATGCTGCAACTGTATCAGTATTACTATCCTGACACATATCAACAATCAAAAGCTAGTGTTAAAGTTGCTAGCCTTGAAACTTATAGTGAGAAAGAGCTAGAATTTCTGACTTTACTAGATGAACAATTTTTCCCATTGCCATTATTGCTAGCAGAATCAGAACGCATCTCCTACATTCCCGTAGAACCACTGGGCACTTCATGGTATTACGATAACTTTGAAGAACTAGGCGCAACCGAAAAATTCTTGATGAGCCTAATTCATGGATTAGATGGTGATACGTGGAATGACCTAGAGGGAGAATTGGAACAGGACTTTCCCCCTGTCGCGAGTTACGTCAATTACGAAAAACTAAGTCAAGAATGCAAAAAGTTAAGAGGGACAATCACCCACTTACCCATAGCGCTAGATATGCTAACCCAGTCCACAGGAAATCTATGGCTGGATATCTCCTATGAAAATGACATTGTAGATGCTCATTGGACAGTAGAGGTAATTGATACGCTGAGAGAATCATATACAGAAGCCCAAACGATCTTGCAAAAGTATCGACAATTTACTGACTGGTTAGATAGAGACACTGCAAACTGTATCAAAGTGGTCAGGCTTTGGAACAGATGCAAAGAGACGAATCCCAAAATACACAACCACTATCTTGTGGCATGAGGAAAAAGAAATGCTAACTCTAGACCCATTCCAAGATGCCCTAAAGCCCGATGGCTATCCATTAATCGAAGCAGAGGCAAAACTCCTATTTTTGAAAGGAGGACATTACTGCTTTCAATATCGACAGGGAGAGAAAGAAACCTATAAATTTCTATCCCCTGACACCGTAAGAGCCGCCTTTCAGCATGAACGCATTGACTCAGGATGGATACCCAATGGAGTAAAACGATTGGGAATTTGTCGTCAAGGACAATGGTATGTGCAGTTTATGCCACCTGCAAAACGGACGTTTAGGGGTTTGCGAAGAAATAAGATACCAAAGATTATAGAAATAGGGATATAAAATTCTTGTTTTCAATTTATATAGGACTAAGAGAGTGATTTTCAGCGATGAAATCAAAGCCACAGTTAAAGATGCAGC
>NZ_NDHW01000116.1 GCF_002251945.1 Pseudanabaena sp. SR411 | reverse complement strand
TAAATGGAATATTCTGGCAATAATTTTTATGATTTTACCCGTAGGGGCGATGCCCCCGTGCTCGCCCCTTCTATGCGAACCGCAAATAATTTTTGACCGCAAAATCCCCAATTTTATGAATAGATTTGTCGATCGCATAATTGTCATTGATAAAAATTGATCGCAATTTTATTCCCCACATCGCAAATCTGTCGCCGTATAAAAAAATGGTCGTGATCGGCGAAAACGGGGCGAGCACGGGGGCATCGCCCCTACCCATTTTTGTTTTTAAATGGTAAATGGAATGGGATGAAAATAAATTTTATGATTTCACCCGTAGGGGCGATGCCCCCGTGCTCGCCCCTTCTATGCGAACCGCAAATAATTTTTGACCGCATAATCCCCAAATTTTATAAATGGATTTTTTTAAAAAATTCGATCGCCTGACGGCGAAGAGATTAATCAAAGAAGGGCAGATAAATACGAAGAAGGGCAAAGGGCTGAGGTAAAAGAACAGAGAAGGGAGTCCTCACCACACAACACACACAACCCGAAAACCCATGAGGTAGCTCTGATCGAGCGCATCGTAGTTGTGACGAAACGCAGACCGACAATACCAAGCACTGCTGATCCACGAACCACCACGCAACAGTTTTCTTGTTTTGTCGCCATCTTCATAATTCGTAATATCTTTTATCCAAATTTGTGAATCTGTTGGCGCTCCTTCATAACTGCTATGCAAATCATCAGCACACCATTCCCAAACATTGCCAAGCATATCGTAAAGTCCCCAAGCATTAGGTCGTTTCTGTCCCACAGGTTGCGTTTTATTGTCGCTATTTTCGTCATACCAAGCATATTCCCCAAGCTGACCTTCATCGTCACCAAAGCAATATTCTGTATATGCTTCTGCTCCTGCTCGACAGGCATATTCCCATTCCGCTTCGCTAGGGAGACGATAGTTTTCTCCCTTCAGGCGTGATAGCCTTGCACAAAATTCTTGCGCCTCGTACCAATCGATATTCTCGACAGGGTTATTGTCACCGCTAAATTGCGAAGGATTTAAGCTAAAAGCAATTTTCACCTTGGGTAACATCGCCACCGTCCGCCATTGCGCCTGTGTGACGGGATATTTGCCCATCCGAAAGGCTTTTACTGTGACTTGGTGATAGGGTTTCTCATCGTCCTCACCTTTCCATTCAGGCGATCCCATCCAAAAAGTTCCACTAGGAATATCCACCATTTCAGGCAAATTCGCAGCATCAAGCCAAGGCTTATATTTAAAAAGACTGCGCTCCACAAATTCTTGTAGCTCAGGCGTGAGGTAATCATTTATCGCAGCTTCCACTTCTTCGATTTGAGCAACCACCCCTTCAGGCAATAAAAACTTATCTTTATCGATCGCCCGATCGCATTCATCAAAGGCATCCCTAATCCGATTCACCAGCCGCAACACATCACGTTTCTTTTCGCGCCAATCCGCAAAATATAGCCATTTGTCCATCAATGCCTCATGCGCCATATCCACCCAAGCCTCACCATCGCCATCCTTACCAGTTACAAACAGTCTCCCCAATACCAACTGATCCAACGCCACCTGAAAATCTTGCAGATCGCCATTTTTCGCAAGTGTCATAAGTTCCCTCTTAGTTCGGCGTTGGCGCGTATCTCTCTCACCCAGACCAGTCCGCACCAACATCAAACAAATCCGCTTTGCCCAGTTCTGCTCCTGAGGTTTCAGCGCATCATAAACGGAATTGGCGTGTTGATTCAATGCTCCCATCACCCCACCCAAATCATCATAGACCGCAAAAGTAAATCGCCGCTTTTCACGATTTTCCCATAGCTGCGTCAGCGCAAACTCCAGCAAAGGCAGCACATTCTTTTCGTCACGCACATCTCGCAAAATCGCAGGTAACAAGCCCTCACCTAATTCGTATAGACCTTTTGCAGGAGACGCAATCGCCTCTTTTAACTCCTCCTCATTCATCGGCAACAACAACACCTGATGTTCTTGAATCACCTCCCCTAAACCACGATAGCCCAGACAATTCTCAAAGAAATCCGCCCGCATCGTCGTCACCACCCGCAACCGCGAATTAGGATACTGCGTAATCCCCACCAACAAGTCGATAAATTGCTGACGTTCTGCTTCCTTTTCCGCAGGACAAACTGTAAATACTTCCTCAAACTGATCGACCACCAGCAAAATATTTTTTTGTTCGGATAGACAAGCGATCGCCGCTTCTAAATTTCCCGATGCGATTTGTTTGCTAATTTCCAGTTTGCTATCAGCTCTCTGACAAAGCTGTGTCAATACCCGACTAATTTCGGCAACAGGCATAAGCGGCGAGTCCCCAGCTTTAATTGGTGGCAAAATCAACCAATTTCCCTGCGCTTCCAATGCTGAAATCAGCCCTGCTCTCACCAGTGATGACTTACCACTCCCCGAAGCCCCAATCACAGGCACAAAGCTCGATTCGGTTATTTTTTGTAATAACAACCGCACAAAGCGATCGCGCCCCTTAAAAAACTTCGCAGTCTCTTTAGTAAAAGCCTCTAACCCCACATAAGGGCAAAGATCCTCCGTAATTTTTTTTGGTGCAACTTGCCGATAATTGACGATCTCCATCGCTCGACCATAGCCAAGTTGTCTCGGTTCCTGTTGTTTTTGCTTCAGGCGATCTGAAATAAACCCAAACAAACTACCCGAATTAATTTTGCCCTCATCGTTCTGGCGTGATTCCGACAAAGCATCCAGCAATGCGCCCGTAAAAATACTGTGGGCTTCCTTTTTCATCGCCGCCGCTTGTTCAAACTCTCGACAAGCCGAAATCAGCAAATAATCCTTATCCGTCTTGTTAAAAGCCGTAAAACTCTCCGCGATCGCTTGCAACAAAGCGCCACTATGACAGCAATCCAAAAACATCACCAAACTACTCAAAGGCGATCGCGCAATTAAATTATTCAAACCTGCAAAGGGAACCCCATCAGTTACGCTTTCCTTCGTTGCTTTACAATCCGATGGCGCTAAATATCCCTGTTTCACGCCACAATCTTCAACCAGTAACCCATGCCCCGTGTAATAAATCAAAACTTCGCTACCCGTCGCCTGTTCACTTAACAACCGATTTAACTGAGCAAACAAATCAGCCTTAATCAATTTGGGCGTATTCAGCAAAGTTACTTCTTGAAAATCACCATGCGATCGCAGCAAATTCGCTACTGCCTCCGCATCCCCCAAGGTTTTACTAAGCGGCGAGGGTAAATGCTTATATTCAGAAATACCTACTACTAGCGCATGTCTAGCCATAACTTACTGATTTGTTGCGATCGCGACCTTGTGCAACTAGAATACAGGCAAATCTCACAAAATAGTAGTAACAATTGCTATGGCTCACAAAATTTACATCGAACAGGAAGACGGCGAAATTCTTGAGATAGCAATCTCTGAATCCGAAGATGATCAGCCAGTAGAGTCAGATAGCGATCGCGAATCCTATGGCATCAAAGAAGATGCGATCAAAAACCTGCAAGAAATCCATGAAACCATTCGCTTCTACACCAAATATGCGATCGGTGCATTCAAGAACCTCGGTGATGCCCAAGTCGAAGAAGTCAACCTCAAATTCGGTTTAAAAATTAGTGGTGAAGCAGGTATTCCCATTCTTACCAAAGCCTCAGCCGAAAGCAACTTTGAGATTTCAGTCAAATGCAAGTTTCCACCAAAGTAAACTTCTACCAACTATCATAACTTCTTATTTATGGTGTCACCTTACTGGCGATCGGCATTCTCCAGCCAGAACCAAAAGCGCGATCAGTTATTCTCAATCCTGGAGCAGCTTGGCGACGTTTGAATTCAGCGATTTTGACAAGACGAACTACGCGATCGACGATCGCTTGCTCATGTCCCGTAGCAATAATTTCAGAAGCCGAAAGATGCTGATTAATCAGCTTATGCAAAATATCATCCAGAATATCGTAGGGAGGCAGTGAATCTTGATCAAGTTGATCGGGCTTGAGTTCGGCACTGGGAGGCTTAGTAATAATATTTACAGGAATCACTTCTGTCTTCCCTTGCTTAATTGATAGAAGAGAATTAGTCCGATTTAACCATTCACAGATAGAAAACACTCTGGTTTTAGGGACATCAGCTATCGCTGCAAGTCCACCATTCATATCACCATAGAGAGTACAGTAACCAACCGAAACCTCTGATTTATTGCCTGTAGAGAGCAACAAATGTCCAAACTTATTCGAGATTGCCATCAGCAAACTGCCGCGAATTCTTGACTGCAAGTTCTCTTCAGTCACATCACTAGATTTTCCTGCAAATAGATTAGCCAGACTAGTATCAAAGGCTTCCATCATTGGCGCAATTGGAATGGTCTGCGTAGAGATTCCTAAATTATTTGCTAAGGCGATCGCATCAGTAATCGAATGCGTGGAACTGTAGGGCGAAGGCATCAACACCCCCAATACATTCTCTTTACCGATCGCCTCGGCAGCGATCACCGCCACAAGTGCAGAATCAATACCCCCACTCAACCCAATCACCACTTGACGAAATCGACATTTCTGAACGTAGTCACGCACACCAAGCACTAAAGCGGCAAAAATTTCCGCATCATCACTTTCATATCTAGATGGAGTCAGATTTAGCTCATCATCTAAATTAATTACCAGTAAATCCTCTTCAAAGCCCTTCCCACGAGCTATGATTTTGCCACTACGATCAAAAGCCATACTCCGCCCATCAAAAATCAAGTCGTCATTTGCCCCCACTTGATTGGCATAAATCAATGGCAAGTTATGCATAATCGCACTATGGCTTAACATCGACTCGCGTAAATTCTGTTTGCCCACCGCATAGGGTGAAGCCGATAAATTGAGTAGTAAATCGAGTTGATGATTTTGCGCGAGTTCCGCAACAGGATCATCGGCATAGTTCCGCTTACCCCAAAACTTCTCATCATTCCAAATATCTTCGCAAATGGTCACCCCAATCCGTAGTGATGTTCCATCCTTGAGATTTAGTGTAAAGACTTGACTCCCATTGCCCACCGCAAAATAGCGATCTTCATCAAATACGTCATAGGTTGGCAATAACCGCTTATGAAAAATCTGTCTTACTTCACCCCCCTGAAGCAAAGCGGCGCTATTAAATAATGGCTTCCCACCTGCTTGGCTAGCATGGGGATTGACAGACACCATGCCCACTAATACGGCGACATCAGGAGGAAGTTTACGAGCAAGATCCGCGATCGCTGCTTCCATATCACTAATAAATTGACGATGCATCAACAGGTCACGAGGTGGATAGCCACAGATTGATAACTCAGGTGTGAGTACTAGTTGCACACCTTGTTCAGCTAATTTCTGTACAGCAACCAATAAGCGATCGCTATTACCGACTAAATCGCCAATTACTGGATTAAGCTGGGCGATCCCAAAAATTGCAGGGGTCATATTTGTTTTATGGGTTTGAGATTATTGGCTTTTAGCGATTAGCTGTTAGCGATTAGCCGTTAGCTGTTAGCGATTAGCGATTAGCTTTTAGCTTTCCCAAATATATTTTAAAAGCCTCGCAAAGCGAGGCTTTTAAAATATATTTGAGTTTACCAAGAGTGCAAAGCACTCTAACAAGCTAACAGCTAATCGCTAACAGCCTTACCTCAAGAAACAAGCATGAAGCCACATCACCAACAAAATAATCACCATTTGGATTGAGCTAGGAAAAAATCCATCGCTGACCACACGAGACAATACTAAAACTTGATTAGTCAAAGCTGCCAATATGACACCGATCGTAATCCCTGATAGGGAGATTAACAAAGCTCGTCCAAAACGATTTTCTTTACGGGTGAGCAAATAAACACTGGCAATCAATCCAAATGATAGCCAAGTAGTAGCTGCGGGAATGAAAAAGCTAATTGCACCCAGTCCCGTAAAAATTCCCAGCGAAATATAAATATCTTTTTGGCTTGGAGTGTCCAATAGCCTCGACAACCAAGATGGGGCGCGTCGCTGCGTATTGTTTTGCATTGCAGCAGGAATCGCTGTAGACAGACGTTCAGGATAGCGGATGCGATCAGGTACAGCAATCTTGCCTTCTTTGCGGGCGCGTAAACGATCCATAAGGATGGCATCGTAAGCAACCTCGATCGCTTCTTGTTGCGACTCGTCCCCCTCATATTCGCGCAATAGGCGATCGCGTGCATCGCGCACTTCTTCAAAGGAGGCTTCGTCATTGACTCCTAGTTTTTCGTAGGGAGTTGGTTCGCTCATTTTTCCAACTATGAATGTTTGTAGAGTTCGCTGTATATTTACTGAAAAAGTAGGCAAGCAACTGAATCAGAAAATAGTATGTAGCTTAATGTCTAAACATAGTATAACGTCTGCTTTCAAATACGTATCTAAACTTTGTGAATATCAATAAGAGTCTGTCTCGAAGTGACGAACTTTTACGAATTATGGCTATATTTTTGTAAGATCCATGCCCCAACTTCTGATTGAGATTTTTCGCGGCTGAGTTTTAGAGCGGCTTCGAGATCAGCGATCGCTAATCCACCGAAAAACAGAGATCGCTGACATTTGTTAGGCTCCTAAAAATTAGTGCAATAGGATGAAATAGATGAAATATACGAATTTTCCTTCATCCTAATTAATATTTTTGCAACATCTTGAATAAGTCTTCATTTTTTGACCGATAATCCCAAAATTGATGAAGTATATGTAAGGTAGCGTTAGACAAATTGCCAAACCTAGTAACTTGCCCTTGTTGGCAATAATGCAGAGCGATCGCATCATCCTTTGGCTCAGGATTTCCCTCAGCCATAATCCATACAACCTTATGGTAATTTTGCGATGATTCGTAATCAAATAGAGCGATCGCACTGGTTGCTTTCAGCCCTGTTTCCTCCTGTAACTCACGAATTGCCGCAGCAAATCTTGACTCACCTCTTTCAGTACCACCACCAGGCAATATCAGTAAGCCTTTTGAGGTTTCTGCCAAAATGATACCTGCCTCTGTCTCAACAATTGCTGTGCCTCGGCGGCGTTTGTGTGATGATGTCATATTTATAAGTTAAATCTGGTAAACCCGATGAATTTAGACTTAATTATTTCTAATATACTCAATCCGCCGATCCTGTTCTTCTTTCTGGGCATGATGGCGGTGTTAATCAAATCAGATTTAGAAATTCCGCCGCCAATTCCGAAGTTGTTTTCGTTGTATTTGCTATTGGCGATCGGGTTTAAGGGTGGTGTGGAGCTAGTAAAAAGTGGGATCAGTCAAGAAGTGATTTTGACGATGGCAGCCGCGATCCTGATGGCTTGTGTAGTACCTGTCTATTCATTTTTTATTCTTAAAATCAAGCTTGACTCCTACAATGCAGCCGCGATCGCCGCAACCTATGGCTCGATCAGTGCGGTTACCTTCATTACAGCTAGTTCATTTTTGGGGCAGTTAAACATTGCCTTTGATGGCTATATGGTAGCGGCTTTAGCGCTAATGGAATCTCCTGCAATCATTGTAGGACTGATTCTTGTGAGCCTATTTACAGCCGAGGAAAAAGCCAAAAAAGGCGAAACTAGCGAATTTGCATGGTCAGAAGTACTCCGTGAAGCTTTTCTCAATAGCTCGGTATTTCTGCTCGTCGGTAGTTTGATCATTGGCTGCTTGACTGGCGAAAGAGGCTGGCATGTGTTGTCACCTTTTACCCAAGATATGTTTTATGGCGTGCTGACTTTCTTCTTGATGGATATGGGCTTAGTCGCCGCCAAACGGATTAAGGATTTGCAAAAAACAGGTGTTTTCTTAATTGCTTTTGCAGTTTTGATGCCAATCTTGAATTCGGGTGTAGGGATTGCGATCGCCAAGTTAATCTCCATGTCACAGGGTGATGCGCTGTTATTTGCTGTTTTATGTGCCAGTGCTTCGTATATCGCTGTACCTGCTGCCATGCGTCTGACTGTACCAGAAGCCAATCCTAGCCTTTATGTATCAACGGCTTTAGCCGTCACATTTCCCTTCAATATCATTGTCGGGATTCCTCTGTATATGTACGTGATTAATATGTTTTGGATAACAACTTAGACACTATTGGCGGCGCAAAACGTCGTCATTCGTTTGGGCTTAGACAAAAAATTTAGTAGGAACTTAGTAGAAATAAAATCATGCAAGCTGTTAAAAGAATCGAAATTGTATCTGATTCTGTTGAGTCGCACAAAATCATCAAGGTTTTAGAAAAAGTTGGGGTTTTGAATTACACCGTGATTCGTAATGTCGTCGGTAAGGGAGTCAGTGGTACAAATTCAGGCGATCTCGACATGAGTATGTTGGAAAATGACTATGTGATTGCTTTCTTTTTAGAAGACAAAACGAAGACTTTGGTGGAAAAGCTGAAGCCAGTCACCAAAAAGTTTGGTGGAGTTTGTTATATATCTGATGCGATCGCGATTAATGCCGCGAGTGCAACCTAGCCCACCTAAAAAATTCTTCTTCCCTCTTTTTAAGGGCGTTCATATACTTGACACACCGTGAAATTTTTACCCCCCTCAGTCCCCCCTTGGAAGGGGGGAAGTCTAAGTTCTCCCCCTTCCAAGGGGGGACTGAGGGGGGTTTTAGAGATTTAGTGCATTAAGTATATTAATGCCTTTTTAAGAGGGATTGAGGGTATATTTAGCAACTAATGTTAGGCAGGCATCACATGGATTGGAAGGGTGCGGTAGATTTTAAGATGATTGAATGATATGAAGTCACCGAAAGAAGTCGTACAGGATTGGGTTGCAGCATACAATGCTCGTGATCCGTATACACTCATTGAGCTTTATCATGATGATGCCCAAAACCATCAGGTTGCTTTTGGATCTCCACTTCAGGGGCGCGAGGCTTTATTGGAGAGTTTTATCTCATTCTTCACGGCGTTTCCAGACAACTACACGCACCCAGTGAATATATTTGAGGATGGCGAATGGGCTATTGTCGAGTGGGAAGGTGGTGGCACATTTTTAGGTCAACTGGGCGATAAATCGCCAAATGGCAAGAGTTTTACTTTGCAACCCACATTCCGCTCTTATTTTACTGAAAAAAATATTTAGAAAGCAAATCCTTATACAGCAAGTATTTTGGGCTTTAATCCCAAAAGAATCACTATTTTAACAATTTAAATAATGATTCACTAATAGGAATTACTATCATTAATTTCTCAGGAAATCGCTGAAACCCTCATTGTCTCGTTGTAAATATTTTTAGGCTTCCATTACGAGCGGAATGTGGGTTGCAAGGTTGCGGTTTCTTTTACGTCATTAACGGCAAAATCAAGTTCCAGCGTGGTTATGTTGATAAGCACACATGGCTCACGCAACTCGAAATACCTGTCGCATAAGCTTCAACTACTTTGTAAAGCGACGCTTGATTTGATTGGTTAAAGCTTTGATTTCAGGGATTTTCATTTGCACAGCGATCGCTCCAAAAATAGTGAAACCGACGGCACTGGCGATCGCTAATCCACCCAGCTTTGCACCAAATTTAGCCACAGTGCCGAAACTATCAAAGCTCTGACTGAGTAAATGATAAGTCCCCCAACTCGCCCCACCTGCGATCGCACTGGCGATGATTAAACCCAAGATCGTCATACTCCAGCTTTTTAGTGGCATTCCATTGAGGCGGCGATCGAGGAAATAAATCATCGCCACCATCGAGATCACATTCACGGAAACCGTTGCCAAGACAATCCCTGCTGCGCCAAACCTCTGAACTAGCAAATAATCAAATAGTCCATTCAAGAAAATATTGACAACGCTAATTTTAAAAGGTGTGTCGCCATCGCCGAGGGCATAAAACACGCGCACCAGTACATCGCGCCCCAAATACACAAACATCCCTACTGCATAAGCCATTAAAACCACAGCAGTTAGTTGCGAAGCCTCCGCATCGAAAGCATAGCGTTCATAAACTACCTGTGAGATGGGCAAAGCCAAAGCTACCATCACTGCACTAATCGGCAACATTGTCAGCGCCGTGAGCATCAAGCCCTGACGAATACGCTGTTTTAGTTCATCCCAGTTCTCAGGATCAGTGAGCTTAGACAGCACAGGAAACAAAGGTACAAGAATCACATTCGACAAAATACCCAGAGGCGTTTGCACCAGTAGCCCTGCATAGCCCATCGCCGACACTGCCGCTGCTGCATTAGGGATAAATGAGGCGAAAAATAAATCCGTCCAAACATTAATTTGTAACATCCCCGATGAAAAGGTGGCAGGAAGCATGATTTTCATCACTTCTTTGACTTCAGGACGCTGAAAGTCAAACCGCAGCTTAAATCCACCCATACCAGCTTTCATCTGCACAGGCAATTGCACCAGCCATTGTAAAACTGCCCCTGCAAGGGTTGACCATGCTAAGACTGCACCGCCCAACATCGCATTTTCGGGTAACAACATTTTGCTACCCATTGCCCAAAATAAGCCGCCGATGCCAATCAACACGGTCAAACTGGAAAATATGGGGCTGACCGAAGGCAACCAGTAAGCATCCGCCGCATTTAATGCTCCAAATCCGATCCCCACCAGCCCTGCTAAGACTGCCATCGGAGCCATGATCTGAAATTGCTGAATCGCAATGTCTTTGGTGATCTTCAGATTTTGAATATCTTCAGGGGTGATCCCTTTGGCTAGCAAAGTAGCTTCAGGTACGAATAATCCAGGGGCGACGAGGTGCAACAATGGTTCCGCAAAAATTACCAGCGCAATGCTCACCAGCAATAAAATGCCTGTGACGATCGTGGTGATGCTATCGATGATGGCAGCAACTTCTTTGCGATCGCGTTTGGCTAGCACACTAACAATCGCACTATGAAAGGGACCGTTAATGCCACCCAGCAAGATCAGCAAGAACCCTGGGATCACGTAGGCGAAGTTATACGCACCATAGGCTGTGCCATTACCAAAAGCCGCCGCGATCGCCACTTGACGAAGTAATCCAAATATTTTGCTCAGTAACGTGGCGATCGCCACAATCGTCGCGATATTTAGTAGCGATCGCTTCGTAGATTGTTGAGCAGATTGCCCAGAAAATTGCTTAGTGGATGGTGATTCCTGCGGTTCTGTGCTGATATCTTCTTCTTCGTTGCCAGACAAAATTTGTGATGCCCCTTACAATTTAGATTCTGAGAAATGTAACATCAAATCATGACGCAGACTAAAAAACTCCGAACGTTGTACATAAAGTACTAGCGATCGGAGCTTTTAGAATATTTATGCAAAGAAGCGATTAGTAGAGAGCTTCTTCTTGGTGGGTCAAGATTTCACAATCAGACTGAGCATAGGTTACGCAAAGAAGAGCGTAGCCAGCTTCGATTTGTTCGTCATCCAAGAAGGACTGATCGCCTTGATCGATTTCACCCTTAACGATTTTGCCAGCGCAGGAAGAGCAAGCACCAGCGCGACAGGAGTAAGGAAGATCGATGCCTTGAGCTTCAGCAACGTCAAGAATGTACTCATCAGAAGGAACTTCGATAGTTTTATCAAGCCCTTCAGCTTCGTTAATCAGTCTTACTTTGTAGGTAGCCATGTATGTAATAAACCTCTTAAAGATTGCAGCCAAAAAAATAAACGAGGTTTTGAATTTGTACCCAAGTAAAGGCACTCAGCCAAGTCACGTTTATTTCAATCACCCACAAGGGTATCAACACGCATCATATCGCTCTTGGCATCCAAGCGAACAACTAGCTTATTATTTCTATCATTGGTTATAGGTGATAGTTATCGATCGCTTTCAAGACCGCTAAAATGGCTAAAACTTATTCTGGAAAAGGCTTTTAGGTGTTTTAATAAGTGAGTAAAATGATGAGTTTTCGTTTGTATTTTAATTTTTTTGATAAGTTTTATTTATCTTATTCACAGACGTAATCACAGACTAGTTTTTGATATGAAAATTCAATCAATGATTAACCCTTAAATAAAGAAGAAGGGACGCTTTGCGTCCCTTCTTCTTTATTTAAGGATGGCACTAAAGTCAGCTAATTGGCGGCTGTAGTTACGGATAATTCCCAGCAGGTTAAGTCGATTTTGGCGCACTTGTGGATCTTCAATCATGACCAGCACATCATCAAAGAATTTCGCTAGAACTGGCGCGATCGCCTTGATCCCCTCCATCAACTGCTCATCACTGGGCTGACTCGGCAAAGCGGCGATCGCTTGATATAAATCCTGTTCTGCTGGTTCGATTAAGGTTTCAGGATTAATCACAGCTTTCACGTCAACGGTCACGCTATCGAGATCACCCTGAACTGCAAGGCGAGAAGCCCTGACAATAGGCTCATAGATGGCGCTGAGGGTAGCACTTTCACGGGATTTTTGCAGAAAATGGGCGCGTTCCTTGATGCGAGTGAGATTGCTCAAACCTTGCAAGGTATAGGTGAGATCTTCAGTACCTGAAACTGCATTAACAAGATCATACTCAATGCCCTGATCAGCCAAAATTGTCTCGTAGCGCTGCTTAAACCATTTATAGAGATTTTCAAGAACCGTTTCCGCAGATTGCGCTAGTAAATTCTTGTCAGCATAAATGGCGATCGCCTCTTGCAAAAGCTTAGGCAAATCGAGGGCAAATCCGCTTTCCCATGCAATCTGTACAACCCCAGTAGCGGCGCGACGCAGTGCAAATGGGTCTGATGAACCTGTAGGAATAATACCCAAGCCGAAAATACCAACAAGGGTATCAATGCGATCGCTAATGGCAATAACCTGACCCGTAAGGGTTTTGGGTAAACTATCGCCTGCGCCTTTGGGTTGGTAATGCTCACGAACGCCCGTTGCCACAGCTAAAGGTTCGTTACTGGAGAGGGCATAGTAATAACCCATTTGTCCTTGCAGTTCGGGAAATTCCTTGACCATTTGCGTGACGAGATCGGCTTTGGCGAGTTGTGCTGTGCGATCGATGATCGCCTTGTCAGCTTCAGTGATTTCTAAATTTGCGATCGCTGCAATTACAGATTTAGAGATCGCTCTAATTCTTTCAACCTTTTCCGCAACTGAGCCAAGTTGGGCTTGGAATGTAACTTTTTCTAAAAGTGGCAAGAAAGTTTCTAAATGCACAGCGCGATCGCTATCGTAGAAAAATTTACCGTCGGAAAGACGCGCTCTAATGACACGACCATTGCCCGCCGCAATCAAACGTGATTTATCGGGGTCACCATTGGAAATCGTGATAAAGCGAGGCAATAATTGATCGGGATTTTTGACCGAATGCACAGGAAAATAGCGCTGATGGCTGACCATTTCGGTCTTAATTACTGGTTGTGGCAGTTCTAAAAACTCGCGCTCAAATTCACCAATGACAGCAGTGGGAAATTCCACCAAATAGGTAACTTCTTCTAATAAATCCTCAGGAATTTCCGCCTTGCCGCCAAATAATTCCACAATGCTATTAATTTGGGTAAGAATATGCCTTTGACGCTCTTTGCCATCGACTAGGACAAAAGCCTCGCGCAAAGTTTCTACATAATCTTTGGCGGTATCAATCACAACCGATCGCGGATGCAATACCCGATGCCCTTGACTGAGGCGATCAGACTGCACATTTTCTAACGTGATCGGCAACAGCTTGGAATTAAATAACGACACCAACCAACGAATCGGACGGGGAAACTTTAGCTCCCCACTCCCCCAACGCATCAAGCGCTTACCTTCTAAACCTGTAATCCAAGTTGGGGCTAATTCTTGCAAAATATCAGCAGTCTCACGACCAATAATTTGCTGATTGGCAAATACAAATGCTCCCTTATCCGTCTCTTTAATAACTATATCTTGCAAATCTATACATTTAGATTTGGCAAAACCTAGCAAAGCCTTGGTTGGCTCACCTTGAGGATCACCATTAACAAAGGCTGAGCCAACTGCTGGCCCCTTAATCTCTAGACTGCGATCGCTTTGTTGGGTTGGCAACCCCTCGATTAGTACGGCAAGACGGCGAGGTGTACCATAGACACTGACCTTACTCGTAGTTAGTTGGTGTTCATCTAAATTCTTGGGGATGCGCTCTTGCCATTGGCGCAAAGCATCGACAATAAAGCTAGCAGGTAGCTCTTCAGTACCAACTTCTAACAGAAAACTTGCCATAACTACGAGTTGAGGGACGTTCTTCAGTTTAACGCTTTGGCGTGTAAAAAACTAAAACTTAGACAAGGTGTTGACTACGAAGCTTGATCACACCTTTATGGGTTTTAATTTTATTGCATAGTCCACTTAGCATAAAATAGCAAGAGATTAACTTTTATTGAGCAGGGATATTTAAAGAGGCAAAACATGGGGCAAACACTCGAAGCTGTAGCGATTGACTATCACACAGAAAACTATCGCGATGCCTACAGTCGAATCAATGCCATTGTCATTGAAGGAGAAGCGGAGGCGTACAGCAATTATCTCCAACTAGGAGAGCTACTGCCCGAATTTACTGAAGATTTTACCAGACTTGCCAAGATGGAGGATCGCCACAAAAAAGGCTTTATCGCCTGTGGTAAAAACCTCAAAGTCACACCTGACATGGATTTTGCGGAAAAATTCTTTGCTGAATTGCATGGCAATTTTCAAAAAGCATTTGCAACAGGGGATATCGTTACTTGTCTGCTGATCCAATCACTCATCATTGAGTGCTTTGCGATCGCTGCTTATAACATCTATATTCCTGTCGCCGATCCTTTTGCACGCAAGATCACTGAAGGCGTGGTCAAAGACGAATACTTGCATCTTAATTTTGGAGAAGAGTGGTTGCAAAATCATTTTGATGACTCCAAAGCACCCCTAGAGCAAGCCAATCGTCAAAACTTGCCCATCGTCTGGAAAATGCTCAACCAAGTCGAAAATGATGCCAAAGTCCTTGGCATGGAAAAAGAAGCTTTGGTTGAAGACTTCATGATTCAATATGGCGAAAGTCTCGGCAAAATCGGCTTTAATACTCGCGACATCATGAGAATGTCTGCGATGGGTTTGGTCGCTGCTTAATTACTAGCTAAACGTGCGTAAGCACGTTTAGCACCTTTTTTTCGTTGACAACTGTAACTGGTAACCGCAATCGATGTTTGGTCTTATAGGGCATTTGACAAGTCTTGAACACGCTCAGTCTGTAGCAAGGGAATTAGGCTATCCCGAATACGCCGATCAAGGTTTGGAATTTTGGTGTAGCGCCCCGCCCCAAATTGTCGATCGCATCAAAGTTACGAGTGCCACAGGTCAGCAGATCGAAGGGCTATATGTAGAATCCTGCTTTTTACCTGAAATGTTAGCAGGCAGCAAAATTAAAACTGCCATTCGCAAGATTCTTAACGCGATGGCTCTTGCTCAAAAGAATGATGTGGATATCACTGCTTTGGGAGGATTTTCTTCGATTATTTTCGAGAATTTCAATCTTAGTCAGATGTCGAGTGTCCGCAACATTCAACTAGAATTTAATCGCTTTACTACGGGGAATACGCATACCGCTTACATCATCTGTCGTCAGATCGAAGAAGCAAGTCGTAAATTTGGGATTGACTTAGCTAAAGCTACGGTCACAGTCTGCGGCGCAACGGGGGACATCGGCAGTGCGGTTTGTCGTTGGCTGGATGCGCGGACTAATATCAAAGAATTATTGCTAGTCGCTCGTAATCAAGAGCGTTTGCAAGAGTTACAAGCCCAACTCGGACGTGGCAAAGTCTTAGAGATTGAAGATGCACTACCACAATCTGACATTATCGTTTGGGTAGCGAGTATGGCAAAGGGGATGGCGATCGATCCTGCTAATCTCAAACGTCCTTGCATCTTGATCGATGGCGGCTATCCTAAAAATATGTCTACCCTTGTGCAAGAAGAAGGTATTCACGTCATTGATGGGGGCATCGTTGAGCATAGTCTCGATATTGATTGGAAAATCATGAAAATCGTGAATATGACAGCCCCAGCTCGTCAGCTTTTCGCCTGTTTTGCGGAAGCGATGCTTTTAGAGTTTGAAGGTTGGCATACTAATTTCTCGTGGGGACGAAACCAAATCAGTATCGAGAACATGGACAAAATTGGTGAAGTGTCAATCAAACATGGATTCAGACCATTAATCAACTAAAAAAGTAGAGGCAATTCCTGAATTGCCTCTACTTTTTTAATTAGCTGATCAATAAAATATTCATAGGAGTATCTGTTGATTGCTAATAGTCAACAGCGTTGCTATAAAACTGTCCGAAATGTTGAGTCTAAAACTAGACATTAAAATCCAATAATTAGTGATGCGGCACTTCGTGCCGCATCACTAATTATTGGGTGGGAAGAGAGTAGCTGAACAAACTAGCTAGATTTCTTTTTGAAAAATTCAATTTAAAGTCGGGCTTGATCAACGTGAATAACTTGGTGGCGCACCACTAAATTATTTACTGGGAAGGGAGTATGATCAAACTTGTGGGAAAGGGGGAATTTGACAGAATTAAGAACTGTAATGATTGAGCCATAAAACTTGTTTTTAGATGTTTTATATAGATATTTTTTGGTAAACACTCTTGAACATAGCTAACCCAACACTACCTGAACTGAAGTCAGCGATTGTTCGTAACCCTTTAGTAGTTACTCCCCATACAACCGTCATGGAGGCGATCACTCAAATGGTTAGTGCGCGATCGCCATGCCACGGGGCTAATGGTTTGACGACTCTGATTAATCAACACAATGCAGAGGTGCGGACAAGCTGTGTACTGGTATTAGAAGATGACAAGGTAGTTGGGATTTTGACAGAGGGTGATGTTGTGCGCCTAAGCGCCCAAATGTTTCCCCTAGATCGTTTGATTATCCGAGATGTGATGACATCAGTGATCACTTTGCGCGAGTCCGAATGCACTGATTTATGGTTAGCCATCAACTTGCTTCAACAACATCATCTGCGCCATCTGCCCATCGTTGATGAGCAAGATCATATCGTGGGAATACTCACCCATGAAAGTCTGTGGCAAATCTTTCAATCAATTGACGTTGATCTAGAAAGACAAGTAGAAGCTCAAATTGACTCCTTACAGATCACCGCAAAACGGGAGCAACTAGTTGCAGAAATTGCTGATTACATTCGGAATCCCCTAAATCTCCAAGAAATTTTGGATATTTGTGTTGCGGAAGTCCGTGCTTTCCTGAAATGCGATCGCGTTTTAGTCTATCAATTTCAACCTGATTGGAGCGGGATCATTATTGCTGAATCCGTCGAGAATAAGTTGCTTAAGTCCTTGGGTAACCACATTCAAGACTCTTGTTTCCAGTCCCAAACTACTGACCTGTACAGCCACGATCATCCAGTCTCTGTTAACAATATTTACACCGCAGGCTATACTCCCTGCCATATCAAGCTCCTAGAACAGTATCAAGTTAAAGCAAATCTGATAGCCCCCATTTGGGTGTCAGGGCAACTATGGGGACTTTTGATCGGACATCAATGTCAAGATTATCGCAATTGGCAGACAGAAGAGGTGAGACTGTTGCAGCGGATTTCTGTTCAATTTGCGATCGCTATTCAACAATCTTACACTTATCAGCAGCTCCAAAATGAACTAGCAGAACGACAACGCGCCGAAGAGTTATTACAGCATATTGAAGCCCATCAACGCGCCTTAATTAAAGCTATTCCAGACCTATTCATGCGGATGAATCGAGATGGCATTTACTTGGAATTTGCGCGTATTCCTGAAACTCATCGGATTATTGGCGATCGCTCTCAATTGGAAGGAAATCATATCTCAAAAACGCTTCCTCCCGATATTGTCAAACAACGTCTAGAATTTGTAGAACGGGCTTTAGAAACCAACTCTATCCAGATCTACGAACAAGACTTTTCCGATGGCGATACGATCCATATTGAGGAGGTACGCATCTTTCCCTACGACGAAAATGAAGTTCTGCTATTGGTGCGAGACATTAGCAATCGCAAGCAATCCGAAAATGAGTTGCGGCACACTGAAAAACTCTTCCGAGAAGCCCAAAGGATCGCTAATTTAGGGAATTGGGAATTGGATCTACGGACTAACTCTCTTTACTGGTCAGATGAAGTATTTCAGATTTTTGAGATTGATCCGCAGCAATTTGAAGCAACCTATGAAGGATTTCTCAATGCTATTCATCCCGATGATCGAGATATGGTTGATGATGTCTACCAACAACACCTACGCGATCGCACTCCCTACAATGTAGTTCATCGTCTGCTCCTATTCGATGGATACATTAAATATATTCAAGAAAAATGTGAAACCTTTTACGATGATCATGGATCGCCGATACTTTCCCGTGGCACAGCACAAGACATCACTAAACTCAAGCAAGCAGAAATCCGACTCCATCAACTCAACAAAGATCTAGAAGCCAGAGTTGAAGAACGGACTCATGAACTTCTAACAGTGAGTAGTTTGCAACGGGCGATTCTCGACAGTACCAATTACGCGATCATTTCCGCTGATAGTAATAGCGTCATTCAGACTTTTAATGCTGGTGCGGAGAATATGCTAGGTTACAGCGCTGATGAAGTAGTTGGCATAACTGCTCTTCAAGATTTTCACGATTGTCAAGAGTTGTGCGATCGCGCGGCATCACTCTCTGTAGAACTCAGACAAGATATTTCTGAACATGAAGTGTTGATTGCGAAAGCAAGACAAGGACTAGTTAGCGAAGAAGAATGGACAGTTATTTGCAAGGATGGCTCACGTCTTCCCATATCGCTATCAGTCAAAGCTATCAAGGATCACAATGATTGCATGATTGGCTTTGTCTGTGTTTCTAGAGATATTAGCGCTCAGAGAGCAACACAGCATGAGCATCAACTTGCCGAAGCGGCTCTGCGAGACAGTGAAAATCGTTTCCGTCATGTGTTTGAATCCAACGTTGTGGGGATGATGTTTACCAACTTTAACGGTCAGGTTGACGAGGCTAACGATCGCTTTTTAGAAATGATTGGCTATAGGCGAGAAGAACTCCATGCTAACCAAATAAATTGGGAAGCCATTACTCCACCTGAATATCAACAGCTAGATCTAGAGGCGATCGCGTATCTAAAGATGCATAGCAGGATTAATCCTTGGGAAAAAGCCTACTACCACAAGGACGGACATCTTGTGCATGTACTCATTGGCGTAGCTATGCTGACTACAGAGGATTGTGTTTGTGTAGTGGTTGATATCACTGATCTCAAACAAGCACAGCAAAAACTTGCCGAGACTAATCATCAGCTAGAAGTCTCCAACGAAATTCTGGTTCGGGCTACGCGGCTCAAAGATGAATTTCTAGCTAATATGAGTCATGAACTCCGCACTCCACTCAATGCGATTCTCGGTATCACGGAAGGCTTAGAAGAAGGAGTTTTTGGGAAGCTTAATCTCCAACAACAGAAAGCATTACTCACGGTTGAACGTAGCGGCAACCATTTGTTAGAGCTAATTAACGATATCCTCGATCTCGCTAAAATCGAAGCAGGTAAGGTGAATTTAGACTATGCATCTAGTAATATTGGTCAGCTTAGTCAAGCCAGTTTGGTGTTTGTCAAACAACAGGCTATGCAAAAAAGTATCAGCCTGAATATTAAACTGGCTCCTGTCCTGCCCGACTTGTTGCTTGATGAACGTCGGATTCGTCAAGTATTAATCAATCTACTAAACAATGCCGTGAAATTTACGCCAGAGGGTGGGCGCATTACCTTAGAAGTCTCCTTGAATGAGGCGATCGCTTCTATTGAGAAAGATGTCACGCACTGGGTCAGGTTTGCGGTGATCGATACAGGTATAGGTATTTCCCCTGAAAACTTAAAAACTCTATTCCAACCTTTTATCCAAGTTGATAGCGCTCTCAATCGTCAATATGATGGGACAGGGTTGGGCTTAGCTCTAGTTAAAAGGATCGTCGAACTGCATGGTGGTCGTGTTAGTGTCACCAGTGAAGTCGGGGTGGGTAGTTGCTTTGCGATCGAGCTTCCATTCAATGAATTGGATTTACCACTTCCCAAAAGATTATCTGCTAATCCTTCAACACCCAAATCTTCGATCAAAAATGATGATGATACGCTCTCTCCTCCCTTAATTCTGCTTGCAGAAGATAACGAAGCGAATATCATGACAGTTTCTAGCTATCTTCAAGCCAAGGGATATCGAGTCATTTTTGCTAAAAATGGCAGGCAGGCGGTAGATCTAGCGCAGTCAGAGCAGCCTGATTTGATACTGATGGATATTCAAATGCCAGAGATGGATGGACTAGAAGCAATCAAATACATCCGCAACAACAAATTCACTATCCCGATTATTGCTCTTACGGCTCTAGCGATGACAGGCGATCGCGAGAAATGTTTGGAAGCTGGTGCTAATGATTATTTGAGTAAACCGATTAAGCTCAAACAGCTTACTACTGTAATTCAACAGTTTTTAAACTAAGGCATTTCTTTGGTCTGAGTCCATAAGCCGTCGTGTTGAGCCATCCCTGCAAATTTGGTGACTTGGGCTAATTCCATAAAATATGCCCATGCCATACCTAGAGCCTCGCCTTGCAAATCAAAAACTTCTATTAATCGCCGATTGTATAAATTCTCATGAGATGCGCGATCGCTTTGATAATCCTCTAGCTCATCCAATGACTCTAAAATACTTGCATCAGGAAAAGAGAGCAAATATCCATGCACTTGAGCATTACCGACAGTCATCGCAGGATAGCCCATCGGCAGCGCAAATAACTTGCCATAGGCGATCGCCTGTTGCTGAGTGATCGCTTTACCTGCACAATATTCTGCATAATTGGCTTCGTTGGGCTTGAGCGTGCCATAAACAAAAACATTACATAGAGACACATTTTTCATATTTGAGATCACAATATTTGTGGCGCAATTAAATATAAAACCCCAAAACCTGTGGCGCACACTGCGCGTGCGCCACAGGTTTTGACTTTAATTATCCTAGCTACTCAGAGAGATATAAGTAGAGAGAGACGTTTAGCCTCTACTTCTACTTTATGCTGATGTGAACACCCCTAAATCAGAGTTAGAATCAGCGTTAACATATAACAGAGAGAGTTGCGCCGCGAAGCGCCGCAACTCTCTAGATGATCAATAGGAACTAGCATCGATGAGTAATGACAAAGATAGTTTTAAGGACAAATTTGCTTTTAAAGTAGAAGGCTTTGAATCTCTGGTGGATGATGTTAAGCAATTACTGAATCTTGATCAACTCATCGATCTTGCCCAAAAACTGGATGAGAAGCAGAAATCTGGCGAAATTCATACTGAGGTAAATGTTACTTCCCGTCCATTATCCAGTATTCCCCGACGCGGTAATATTCCACGATCGCCTCGTGCTACTACGTCAACAGGTGGGAGCAGTGAAGTCACTTCCCCTGATGTGGTCAAACCTGAAAAAGATAATTCTCCAACCGAAAAACCACAGGCGATCGCGGAACTAGTGGGCGGATTAGGTGATACCTTAGCGCAGTTGCGTGATTTAGTCGAAATCCCCCTAAAGCGTCCTGATATTTTGGCTAAATTAGGTCTAGAACCACCTAAAGGCATTCTGCTCGTTGGTCCTCCAGGCACTGGCAAAACTCTAACGGCGCGATCGCTTGCAACTCTTTTGGGTGTAAATTACATCGCGATCGTGGGGCCAGAAATCATTAGTAAATACTATGGTGAAGCCGAAACTCGGTTACGACAGGTATTTGAGAAAGCGGCTAAATCTTCACCCTGTTTGATTTTTATCGATGAAATTGATGCTCTCGTTCCTAATCGTGCCAATGTAGAAGGAGAAGTGGAAAAGCGTCTAGTAGCACAATTGCTAGGCTTAATGGATGGATTTGCTGAGACTAAGGGCGTAATCGTGTTAGCAGCGACCAATCGCCCCGATGCGATCGATCCTGCCCTCCGCCGTCCTGGACGATTTGATCGCGAGATTATTTTCCCCATACCCGATCGCCATGCGCGTCGTGAAATTCTAGAAATCCATACGCGATCGATGCCTTTGACTGGTGATGTGGATTTAGATGAGATTGCTGATCGCGCCTATGGTTATGTGGGAGCAGATATTAAGGGGCTTTGCCAAGTGGCGGCAACTAATGCTTTGCGGCGACAAGTAACCAGTGTAGCGGATATTCCTGAAAACCTTGATGTGAATCGTGAAGATTTTGAATTTGCGTTAAAGCAGGTTCACCCAGCCGTGTTGCGATCGCTGCAAATTCAAGTTCCTACTGTGCAATGGGCTGAAATCGGTGGACTGGCGAAAGTTAAGCAAACCCTTCAGGAAGCGGTAGCAGGCGCATTGGTTGATCCTGCACTCTATGCCCATACCCGTGCTAAGGCAACCCGTGGAGTCCTCCTCTATGGCCCCCCAGGGACGGGCAAGACTTTACTGGCTAAAGCGATCGCCACTCAAGCCCAAGCAAATTTTATTGCGGTTGCGGGTTCGGAACTGCTAACGAAATGGGTTGGAGCTTCCGAACAATCGATTAGACAGTTATTTGCTCAAGCACGTCAGGCGGCTCCCTGCGTCATATTTATTGATGAGATCGATACGCTTGCACCTGCGAGGGGTAGCTATCAAGGCGACAGTGGTGTAAGCGATCGCGTGATTGGTCAGCTACTAACGGAACTCGATGGACTGCAATCGGCTGAAGGGCTATTGGTAATTGGCGCAACCAATCGCCGTGATTTTATCGATCCTGCACTATTGCGATCAGGTCGCATCGAATTGCATATGATGGTCGATTTACCCGATCGCGACAGCCGCAGTTCAATTTTAGAAGTACATAATCGCGATCGCCCCCTTGATGCTCATCTCAATTTAGATGTTTGGGCTGACCGTACCGAAAATTGGAATGGAGCCGATCTCGCTTTTCTCAGTAATCGCGCTGCTATTTTTGCGATTCGTCGGCATCAGCGTGATGCTTCTAATCTACTTGAAAATCTCAAGATTACCAATGAAGATTTTGAGCAAGCTTTTGCCGAACTTCTCGAACAACGTGTTTAAAAAGAGGGGAATTTTACACCCCTTCTTTTTAGTATTCAAAAGTCCAAATCGCCCACCCCTTAGAAATAACCGTAATTACATAAGCTGAGGAAAGTCGGCTAGTTATTTTTTGGACCTCAGTCCAGTCAAAACTAGTGCGAAATAGACTATAGGTAAAACCGTTATAGGTGATCGCCGCTACGGGTTTATCCAAATCTTCAACTTTAATATGGTGATAGCGAATTTCCGCAGGCACAATTACAAAATTAGTTGTTTTCCCTCCCAACCGAAATAGCTCATCTTCATCTAAGGTATCGTTTTCATTTTTGTGGTCATTCATAAAAGCATCTAGCAGCTTAAAAGTATTCTTTTACTTTAACTTACTGTACTTTGTACTGAGATATAGCTGTCACCATCAGTATTAACTCATGTTACATGGAACTCTGATGATGAATCTCTTGCTGCTAGCAAAGCAGGGCAACCACGGGGGGATTGCCCCTACCCCAATAATTTAGATTTTGTAGTAGGGGCTGCGCCCCCGTGCCAGCCCTTGATTTCTATCCCACATTCCGCTCGTAATGGAAGCCTAAAAATATTTACAACGAGACAATGAGGGTTTCAGCGATTTCCTGAGAAATTAATGATAGTAATTCCTATTAGTGAATCATTATTTAAATTGTTAAAATAGTGATTCTTTTGGGATTAAAGCCCAAAATACTTGCTGTATAAGGATTTGCTTTCTAAATATTTTTTTCAGTAAAATAAGAGCGGAATGTG
>NZ_NDHW01000115.1 GCF_002251945.1 Pseudanabaena sp. SR411 | reverse complement strand
CGTAACCGAGTCGGGCTATCGAGGGCAGATAAGGAGTCAGTCTTGAGTTTAGACGGAAGGGCTTGCACCTTCATCGTCTGGACAGTTAAGCTAGTCTTGGGAGACTTGGCTCTGATGGTTATGTACGGACTGATTACCGTGATTCACCATCAAACGAATCGCACTACTCTTTCCCCTCCTGCACTGAGATAATCCGTCGCTTTCTGGGCTAACTGATTAAAAGTTTGATCAGGCGATACAATCTCAATCACTAACTCTGGCAATACGGGACATGGCGTATCCTCACGCCAATCTGCGGCAAGGCGATCATAAGATACATATAGCAAATCAGGCACAGGAACCCAATCTTTACCTCGTCGTTTTAGAATTACTGACCATTCAATCGATACTTGTCCAATCCCATGAGACCAACCTGATAACTCAGACCAAAAAGCACTTGTTAATCGGGAGTGAAAAAATTTTGGTGACATTTTTTTAATTGCTTCTCCATCAATTAGTTCATAACTTTCATCATTTTCTGGTAAGTTCAAAAATTGCTCTAGGGTCAGTTGAGGAATTGACTCTGAGCTATGAATGGATTTTTCTTGAGAATTTTCTATAACAACACTAGTCATCTGTTAGCCTCCTTATTTAAACTGGACAAGAGATGTGGCGCTTTGCGCCATATCTCTTGTGATTAGATTAAAATCCTAAATCTGCTTTAGCGGCTTCTGCAACTCGCAACACTTCTGGTGTCGAAATTTCTTCCCAAGGCACTTCGCCGATCTCGCGATAGAAAGTTTCATCATAGGGTCGAGTTTGCACCACCACAGGCATTGGCACGGCATGACCTAACACGAGTGCTTGTTGCTTAGAATCTAATTTCGACAAAATTGTTCGCAAATTGCCACTCCCAGCCACACCTGTAAAAATTGCGTCAATATCTTTCTCATCATTGAGTAGCGCCGTAATTCTAGTTCCAATTTGGGACATCACTTCATTATCAATTCCCGATGGACGCTGATCGACGATGAGCAAAGTCACAAAATACTTCCGCATTTCACGGGCGATCGTCCCAAAAATAGTTTGTCTAGCTGTATTAGGAGCCAGAAATCGATGGGCTTCTTCAATGGTGATCGTTAACTGCTGGGGGCGATCGCTAATATTTTTAGTCTGCAAAAATCTTTCAGCTTGCTGCACATAGGAATGATGAATCCGCCGCGTAATGATATTTGTCGCCAACATATAGGAAAGCAGATTTGACTGCGAACCAAACTCGATTACGATGTGTTTACCTGCGGCGATCGCATCAAGAATCCGCTTAATATAATTTTCGGGACAAGTTGGGCGTAAATATTTGAGATCATCAAGGCGGGTGAGTTTGCGCTGAAGTGCCATAATCGAAGATTTACTACCCATCTTCTGCTCACAAAATTCTTGAATTTCGGAATTAGTCATCGCCAACAATCGCGAGATCCAATTCTTTCCAAATTCATTCCGTAGAATAATCGCATTTTCTAAACTGGCTTCCGAAAGATTTAATTCATCCCGAATTAGCATCAAATCTTCAACATCAATCTGGTCATAACTAATGTAAAGTTCCTGTGCATCGCGTACTCCCCGCCGCTTTGTCGAGTCAGGATCGAGCGTATGAATCTGCACCTGTGCAGGAAATAATTGCCGTAACCCCTTAACCGTACTAAATCTTTTGCCTTCAGTCGCTGCTTCCCAGCCATATTCTGAATGCATATCAAAAATTAAATTTACAGCCGCCTGCTTACGGATAATCCCCGATAGTAATAGGCGCGTCAAAAAAGATTTGCCAGTACCCGATTTTCCAAATACGCCATTACTCCTCTCCACAAAGCGATCAAGGTCAAGACAAATTGGCACAGGCATATCAATCGGCTGCCCGATCGCAAAGTTCCGTTTATGGGGATCATCTTCCCAACCAAACACAATCCGAAAATCACGCTCAGTGGCATCAAATACTTGCGAAAAATGACTGGGGATCGTCTTTACTGGCAACAGTTGAAAGTCATTTATTTCTTCTACCGTTTCATAAACAGGGGATTTCTTGCGTTTAGTTTTTTTGATGCGATCGCTACTCTGACTAGACGAGCGTTGAGTGATCAGATCAAAAGGATTTGCAGGCACAAACATCAACATCGGCGTTAAATTGATCGTGCCAAAAGTCCCCGTTCCTGCCAAAATCTCGGTTAAGAAAGTATTTTCAGGATCAGGCGGATTCATGAGAATGCGAGGGCTAGCTGTACCGAGAGTAACATCAGTCAGAATGCAAAAAAAGCGTGTATGCCGACCATGCACTACCAGAAACTTACCGACGCGCATATCCTCGACTGAAATCTCGCCATTAAGTCGAACTTCTAAACCGTCGCTTAAAGAACCCTGAACAACAATCCCTAATGGTTGCAAATCCATGCTAAACCTACGTTAAGCGTGCATACTTTTGCTTAGCATAGCAAAACGGCGAAGAAAACTTAGTTTTCTTCGCCGTTTTGCTGTAATTAGCTGCTAATTCTTTTTAGAGTGCTTTGCACCCTAGAAAGCGAATTTAGTAGCGACCACCGCCGCCGCCAGACTTGTTATAGCCGCCGCGACCACCGCCGCCGCCTCTGTTACCACCGCCAAACGAGTCATTATTCTCGCGAGGCTTAGCCTTGTTAACTTTGAGTACACGACCCATCCATTCAGCACCGTCAAGCGCAGTGATGGCGGCATCTTCTTCAGCATCTGCACTCATTTCTACGAATGCAAAGCCACGGGCGCGACCAGTTTCGCGATCGGTAGGGAAATGAACACGAGTGACCTTGCCGTAGTCTTCAAAAACTGGCTTTAAATGGTCTTGAGTAACTTCATAGGACAAGTTACCAACGTAAATAGACATTATGCTTTCTCCAAGAATTCAATGAGTATGTAGAGATAGAGATGTCGGAGAGAAGCTTGTCACGATGAAACAGAAAAAAACTGTCAGTACAGAAAACAATTGCTACAACCGATAACTACTTTTACCTTACGGATGATAGTCTAGCGCATATGCTTTAAGTTTGGACATAATGTTACATTTTGTTTATTTTTATACGCCTTTCCGAGCAAGAATTAGTGGTGCGGCGCGAAGCGCCGCACCACTAATTCTTGCTCGGAAAGGGATTGTCAATTATTATTTTCCCAAAAGCAAAGGCAATATGAAGTGACACCCTTACTTTTGAAGTCTAGTCCATCCAGCCAATATTTTTATTGTTGATACGCTGCAATTGCTCGTTCGAGCCAGTTGGACGTGTATAAATACTGCGATCACGATGGGAATAGGGCTGCTCGACAGGCTGCTCAACAGGCTGTTTGCGAGGAGTTGCTCGATTGTTTTGAGGATTTTGTGAAACCAGTTGCGAAGAAGCAGGAGGCTCAACTACTGGAGTTTGAGTTAATTCCTTTGATGATTCTAAGGTTTTGACTTGCTCCGATAATTGAATATTTGCTTCGGCTAGGCGCAAATTATCGCGTTTGACTTCCACGAGTTGTTGATCTAGTTCATTTTTGAGGCTCTCGATCGCCGCCAGTGATTTCTGCAAAAGCTCAATATTGGTGTGGCTAAATTTCAAATCTTTTTCTAGATCAGCTAAAGTTTGCGAAAGAGCAACTTCTCTTTGTTTTGATTGAGCAAGTGATAGCTCTAGCTCAGAATTTTTTGCTGTTGTGCGATCGTCAATACTTGGAGATCCCTCAATAGTCTTTGTTGACGTAGGAAGACTAGCGATTTTGCTAACTGCATCAGAGACTGTTTCTGCTTTTACTTCAATAGTTTGTTCAGTTGACGCATTCTTCACTGTTGCTTCAGGTTCCTTCTGCACTTCATCACGCAATAAATCCGAAATCCCGACTTTCTTTTTAGTTGACATATTTTTTATTTCTTATTTAATTCCTTGATGTATATTAACTGACACCTCATATCACCTTAAAATGTCTCGACGCAGTTCATCAACTACACGTCGATAGTCGGCTTCCGCTTCTCTAGCATTTTTGCCTTTCCATTCTGTAACTAATTTCCCTTCTAGAGCAGCACGTTCATGGGCTTTGTAAGCTCTTACAAATGCATGAAAAACTGGTACTCCCACTTCTAGCAAGGTGTTTTGAGCTTCAAGCGCTTCGTTAAGACATCGCGGATCAACACGGGTGAGCAGGACTCGATGGGGAACTTGGGCGGGTCGCACCGTACTTTTGACAGTATCAATTAGGGCTGTTAAATCCATCGGAGCAGGTGGACTTGGCAAAACCAAATAATCAGCGATCGCGACAACGGTAGCAAGTGCATGGGAATGCAGCGCAGGGGGGGTGTCTACCAATACTAGATCGTAACTGCTGAGTTTCGGTAGTTTTTTTAAATGAGTCGGATCAATTTCTTTGGCAATATCAAAACCCATGTTCTTGTTGCTACGTCCTACCCACCAAGACAAGCTTCCTTGGATGTCAGCATCCACGACTAATACTTTAGTGTCCTGAGCCAAGATGCCCGCTAAAGCGATCGCTGTTGTTGTTTTACCCACCCCCCCTTTGCCATTCGTAACGACTACAATTTTTGGGGAATTTGCCATACTCCTAAGCCTCTCAATAACTTCTAATTAGCAATATAGCGCTTCACGCTCTAATCCAAGAAAACAAAACGGCGTAGCCGTTTTGTTTTCTTGGATTAGGTTTGTTTTTTAATTTAGAAAAGTGTCGTCATACTTTTGTAAATTAAAAATAGGAGTAGATGAAAAGCAGCCGCAGGCTGCTTTTCATCTACTCCTATTTTTATCTAGTTTTTTGACTTGGATGGTTTAGTTACAAATAAAACCGCGATCGCTAAACAAGCCAATCCGACATTAATAGAGACATCAGCAATATTAAAAATCGCAAAGCGAATAATCCGTATATCAATAAAGTCAACTACATAACCAGCCACAAAGCGATCGATGCCATTACCTGCGGCTCCCGCCAAAATGCAGCCATAGCCGACCTGCTCCCAGCGATTTAAGTTTTTACCAAAAATCCCAAAGGCTACTAGCCCCAAACTGACAATCATCGATACCCATTTGAGCCAATCAATCTGACCACTAAATAAGCTAAAAGCCGCACCTGTGTTGGTCGCATAGGTAAAATGAAATACACCATTAATCAAGGGGACTGATTTTAGGGGTTTGAGATATTGCACAACTAAATATTTGGAGGCTTGATCGAGAACTAATCCCAAAATTGCCGCAGTCCAGTACAGAGAGTTCTCGATTTTGCCAGATGCCATAACTAAAAAAACGAATTAAAAACAACTAGAAGATGAAATGAAGGCGCTAAGCGCCTTCATTTGATTAGCCTATATCAATTAGACCTAGCCATGCTAACAAACCCTTGCCAGTGAAAAGCTCGATCGCAACGGCAATGATAAAACCAACCATAGCGGCTCTACCATTTAACCTTTCTGCATAGGTGTTAAATCCCATTTTTGGATCAGTAGCTTGTGGTACTTGAGTTGGTTCAGTCATGATCGCAAAATCCTCATTGTGCATAAAACTTCATACAATTTTATCGCAATCACTTACATAAAATCGGAAAGAAGCGACAGCACAAGTCGCCAAGTGTACTAGGACATAAAAACCAAGAATTGATTGGCGGCGCAAAGCGCCGCCAATCAATTCTTGGTTTTTGATTTGTCCATGAGACAGGTGACTGTAGCTATAAATCAGGTAAACCCCAGATTAAGTTTATTCTGAAACTTTAAGTTTTGTTTTCGGATTGTAACGACCGATTTCTTGTAAACTTAGCTAAATAAATATGTAAAACTATAAAATTTTACTGAATTGCAGCTAGCAACATAGTGGAGTGTAAACTGGCTTGGAAAACCATAAGGAAAAAATTCTAGTTGTAGACGACGAAGCTAGTATTCGTCGAATTCTGGAGACACGTCTGTCGATGATCGGTTACGAGGTCGTCACCGCCGCAGATGGCGAAGAAGCGATCGAAGTTTTTCATAAAGAAAACCCAGACTTGGTGGTTCTTGATGTAATGATGCCAAAGCTCGACGGCTACGGGGTGTGTCAAGAGCTTCGCAAAGAATCGGATATCCCGATTATCATGCTGACAGCTTTGGGCGATGTTGCTGATCGCATTACAGGACTTGAATTAGGTGCAGATGATTACGTTGTTAAGCCTTTTTCACCAAAGGAATTAGAAGCGCGGATTCGTTCAGTATTGCGGCGCTTTGATCGCAATGGCACATCAGGCATCCCCAGTTCTGGTGTGATTCATATCAACACGATCAAGATTGATACTAACAAGCGTCAAGTCTATAAGTCCGATGAGCGTATTCGTTTAACGGGTATGGAGTTTAGTTTATTAGAGCTATTGGTCGGGCGATCGGGTGAAGCTTTTTCAAGGGCGGAAATTTTGCAAGAGGTCTGGGGATATACACCAGAACGCCATGTGGATACTCGCGTTGTCGATGTCCATATTTCTCGCTTGCGGGCAAAGCTCGAAGAAGATCCTAGCAATCCTGAATTGATCTTGACAGCTCGTGGCACAGGCTATCTATTCCAACGCATCATTGATGGCTCAGAAGCGAAACAAGCTTAAAAATTTTGATAAAAGTCTGCCGCAGACAGGCTTTTATCAAAAAGACTTATGAAACTTAGCGATCGCTAAGTCATAGATTTTTTGCAGTCTTTGGGCATGTATAGCAAGGGTAAATTCTGATTGAAACAAATCATGACCAGCCATACCAATTTCGCGTGCTTTGTCAAAATCATTCGCCAAATCCGTGATTGCAGTAGCTAACTGCTGCTGATTATTCGGCTCAACTAAAATCCCTGTTTTTCCATCCTGAATATGTTCAGGAATTCCACCAACGTCGCTAGCAATCACTGGACGGAATCTTGCATAGGCTTCCAAAGTGACTAATCCCGCTGGCTCTGGCCAAACACTAGGAAAAATTACAGCAAAGCTTTGACGATATAGATCCTCTAATTTCTCGCTTTGACACCATCCATGCCAAGTAAGGCGATCGCCAATATTCAAATCCGCCGCTAACTGGCGCACTTGAGCTATTGCCCAACCTTCACCTGCAATATCCAAATGAATTTGTGGATCTAAGAGCGGTATTGTTCGCAATAACCAATCTAGTCCCTTGTCTGGAACGATTCTACCTGCAAAAAGAATCCGTTTTTGAGCGTGTATGTCTTGATCTAAAGGTTCATGCTTAGAAGAAGTTGCGGCAATGCCACATCGTAAAGTTACAACCTGTGATTCAGGCAACCCATTAGCAAGCAACTGCGATCGCACATAATCACTATTCGAGATCGTCAAAATCCCAAGCTTTTTGAGAGCATTTAGCTCAGTACTGGCTCTTCCTAAGTTGGTGAGAATCTGAGCAGGACGACGGCTACCACAACCATCAACAACATGCCCCCAAGCACATCCCCATGAATTTAATAGGCGATCGCAGCTAGATTTACGAACCGACAAATACTTAGTTCCACTGGCACAGTAAACATCATGATTATGAGCCGTAAAAACGACAGGGCAGGAATTGTTGACCTGAGCTATGGCACTAGTTTCGTGAATATGCAGCAATTTAAATGCACTTTGATCATAGTCTCTAGGATTAGCAATGATTTCTGCACCAAATGTATCTGGCATTGCTGCATACAACCCATCAACATAGGTTTTGACACCACCTCCACCGATCGCAATACCCGCAGAACAGTGATAAATTCTATTTGGCAAAATCATTTAAATTATAGTTCTATAAGATCAAGCTGACACTAAGACAAGAACCAATGACAAAATGTAAGGCAACAGCGATGAAGCGATAGTTGAGTAAAAGCTCGGCGCGTTCGTGGTTTTCATCAATGAATGTACATAATTTCCATGCAATCGGTAAGCTAATTAAGACGATCGCTGTCCAGATGGGGAAAAATTTAAGGGCGATCGCCATGATCGCAATCCCATAAATTACAGCACAAATCCAAGGTAAAAGTTGGGCTGAACGCTTAGTCCCTAAACGTACAACAGGTGATTTCTTGCCTGCGGCAAGATCATCAGCCACTTGATTGAAATGCGAACAGAACAAAATCAGGCTAGTAATAATTCCGACAATAATTGCGGCGGCAATCGAGCCGATTGACCAAGATTTCGTTTGACTATAATAGGCTGCCGAAACTCCTAAGGGACCAAAGGCAAAAAAGCATAAAACTTCACCCCATCCTTGATATCCCAACCGAAATGGAGGACCTTGGTAAATATAGCCAAGAAAACAGCAAAGGGCGATCGCACTAACCACCACAATATCTTGCTGTATCCAAGAAATTGCGAATACGCCACTAATGCCTAGGAGTAAACAAATATTAGCGATCACAAAGATTAAATTCTTCTTGCCTGTTAAATTAACAACTGAATGCGCCTTATTGATATCAATGCCTGTTTCCGCATCAAATACGTCATTGCAGAGATTTTCCCAGACTAAAATCAAAACTGCGGAAACCAGAAACATGAAAAAAATACTCCAGTTAATCGCCCCTGTATTGCGATAAGCGACAGCCGTACCCGTAGCGATCGGCACGATCGCCACACTATACATCGGGAACTTAATCGCCGCCATCCATAATTTACGAGATGGCTTACTAGATATCTCAGGGGAATCAATGAGGCTTTTTACCATACTGGCTAAGATTGAAGTGCTGATCGCCATCTTAAAACAAAAATGCGATTATCCAATGGTTCGCAAACATAAAACCCAGAAAGTAGAGTGGGATGCTTAGCGCTCTACTCTGCTCTCTGGGTTTTACTAACAAAATTTAGTGAATTATTAAGCTTTGCAAAGTAAGATGGAGATAATTAAATATAAAAAATTAAACGTATAGGTATTGAAAAAGTATGCGCGTTGCGATCGCTGGAGGAGGGCTAGCAGGGTTATCCTGTGCCAAATATTTGATAGATTTGGGACATCAGCCGATTTTGCTAGAGCGCAGTGACGTTCTAGGTGGTTTAGTCGCCGCATGGAAAGACGAAGATGGCGACTGGCTGGAAACTGGGCTACATGCTTTTTTTGGTGCTTATCCTAATATGTTGCAACTGATGGGAGAGCTAAAAATACTCGATCGCCTGCAATGGAAACAACATACCCTCATTTTCAACCAGCCCGAGAAACCAGGAACCCTCTCCCGCTTTGATGTACCCGATATTCCTGCGCCCTTTAATGTAATCGTTTCAATTCTACGCAACAACGATATGCTCACATGGGAGCAGAAAATTCGCTTTGCGATCGGCTTATTACCAGCGATCGTGCGTGGTCAGAAATATGTCGAAGACATGGACAAATACAGTCTGATTGAGTGGTTACGCAAGCAGGGCATTGATGATGGCGTAAACACAGATATTTTTATCGCTGCGTCCAAGGCTCTAACTTTTATTAATCCCGATGAAGTATCGGCGACAATCATCCTCACCGCCCTAAATAAGTTTTTACAAGAACGCTACGGCTCAAAGATAGCTTTTCTTGATGGTGCGCCTCCAGAGCGTCTATGTCAGCCGATCGCCGATTACATCACTAAAAATGGCGGTGAAGTGCATACCAGCGCACCATTAAAAGAAATTGTATTAAATGATGATGGAACGGTTAAGCATCTGACAATCCGAGGAGTCAATGGAGCTAGCGATCGCGACATAGTTGCTGATGCATACGTGTCAGCTATGTCTGTAGATGCCATGAAATTACTAATGCCTGAGCCTTGGAAACAGGAGCCATTTTTCCAAAAACTAGATGGACTCGAAGGTGTACCTGTAATTAACGTGCAGATCTGGTTTGATTGCAAACTTACCAATGTTGATCAACTATTATTCTCGCGATCGCCCATTCTCAGCGTTTATGCAGATATGAGCGTAACCACCAAAGAGTATTACGATCCAGATCGCTCAATGCTAGAGCTAGTCATTGCCCCTGCGGCTGAGTGGATTGGCAAATCCGATGATGAGATCATTCAAGCAACTATGGCTGAGCTAGCTAAGCTTTTCCCTGAGCAAATTCCTCATGTTGCGAAGATTCGCAAAGCTAAAGTTTTGAAAACACCACGCTCAGTTTATAAAGCGATCCCCGGTCGTCAAGCTTACCGCCCAAGCCAGATTACGCCTATTGCTAATTTCTTTTTGTCAGGTAGCTATACTATGCAAGAGTATTTAGGCAGTATGGAAGGGGCTGTACTTTCTGGTAAGCTTACAGCACAGGAAATCCACAAAGCAAGTCAATCTTCTGGAAATAAAGTCCTTGGTCGAACCTCTAACGAAAACCAGTCAAATCCATCTGTCGTCACTGCCTAAGCCAATGGGAATGCGTCAGCCAGTCAATCTGGATGAAGCCTATGAGATTTGTCGTTGCATCACGGCGAAGTATGCCAAGACTTTTTATCTTGGCACAATGCTGATGTCAGAAGCAAAACGACGAGCAACTTGGGCTATCTATGCTTGGTGTCGTCGTACCGATGAGCTTGTTGATGGTATGCAAGCGGATACCACTGATGCTGAAACGCTTTTTAACTGGGAGAAACAGTTGGAGGCGACATTTCGTGGTGATCCTACCCATGCGCCAGATATAGCTTTAGCCGATACAGTCAAGCATTATCCAATGCCGATCCAGCCTTTCAAAGATATGATCTCTGGAATGCGGATGGATCTCAAATACGATCGTTATCAGACCTTCGATGATCTGCATTTATATTGCTATCGGGTTGCAGGAACTGTGGGCTTGATGTCAGCCGCAATTATGGGCTTTGAGACTAAAGATCCATCGGTAATCAGTACGGCAACTGAAGCAGCGATCGCCTTGGGTATTGCCATGCAGTTAACTAATATTTTGCGTGATATTGGTGAAGATGCTCAGCGAGGACGGATTTATTTGCCCCTTGAGGATCTGCATTATTTTGACTACACCGAAAAAGATTTGTTAAGTGGTACGGTTGACGATCGCTGGATTGAGTTGATGCGTTTCCAAATCCAAAGAGCGAGACAGTTTTATCAACATGCTGAGGATGGTATTTCGGCTTTATGTCGAGATGCCCGATGGCCAGTATGGTCTTCATTGATTTTGTATCGCAATATTTTAAAAGCGATCGAACGAAATCACTACGAAGTTTTTAAGCAGCGTGCTTTTGTGCCTAACTCTAACAAGATGCTTACTGTACCTTGGGCATGGCTGAAAGCTCAAACTTCTTAAACTTCTTATAGTTTTTATTGAAAGTGTCACTTTGCAACACTTTCAATAAATCTTTGATATAGCAGTGCAAGCAATAGCTATGACAAATCAAAACCTAAAAGATAAGTGGTGGCGCTTCGCGCCGCCACTTATCTTTTAGCTAAAAACTAAGAAAGAGAGCTTTGCTCTCTTTCTTAGTTTTTGTGGGTTTGATGTAGTCGATACCAAGGAATTTTAGGATATTGATGATGCTCCCAATGGTAATGCCCAAAGTTATAACAACTAAAAAATGACCATAGATTAGAGCCATAACTACTTTGTAAACGCGGAGAGAAATTGGGGTTTCCGTAAACTTGGTGATGTGGCAGATAAGTCCCAAAGAAGAATAACTGCCAAGAACTTAACACCAGAGGCAGCAGTCCAAAAAATATTAAGTTTAGGAATGGAACATGGAAAACTGTGATGAAGCCACTAGCAATTAGAATCATATTTACTAAAAAAATGATCAGCGATCGCCTTGGGAAATATTCGTAAATGAACTTACAATACCAAAGTACTGGGTTAGCTGTACTGCCATGGAAATCAGGATCGCTACTTTGAGAAGGAGAGCGATGGTGTTTAAAATGATTTTTAAAACAGAGGTCGTAGGACAGAAATCCATAAACGGTAACTGCAAAACGTCCAAGCAGATGATTGAGGCTGCGATTATGGGCAACTAAATTGCCATGAATAGCATCATGGGCGAGGATAAACAACCCTGTATGCAGATAAGTACGTCCTAAAATAGCGCTAATCAACCAAAACCAAGAAGTATTTGATATTGGAATCGTAAGTAGTTCAAATAGACTGACAAACCATAGACCAATAATCAGTACGGCTATTACTAATCCGCTCCAATCATCTGCTACTAATACCTTTTGTTGTGAAATAAACATTTGCATATTACAGCGCTATGCGCTTTTTTTTAACCCAGAGAGATTTTGAAAAAAGCCGCGCGATCGCGCGGCTTTTTTCAAAATGTAACTAAAACTAACGCGCGAAGTTCAGTAACTCTTTAGGAGATGCAAGCAAGTCGATCGCTACAAAGAAAATTTTGTTGTCAGGATCGAGCAGAAAACGCCAAGCAATGTTCATACCAACGCCAGAGCCGAACCAAGGAGTTTGCACTTTGCCAGTAATCTTGATTTGGGTATAACCACCATCTGCTGGTTCAGAAACACCTTTTTCTGGCACAAGCACAAGGTTTTGACATTCTTCTTTAAAAAATCTCAGAACTGCATCTTTCCCAACGATTGGTCTTTGGAAAGGCGGTTGTAAAGCACCATCTGGGAGAAATAGAGCAATTAGAGCATCAAAGTCATTGGCATTCATGTTATTCATGTAAGACAAGATTGTGGGGTTGTTTACACCTTCAATACTTACTTGAGTGCGCTTAGACATTTCTTGTGGAGCAGAAACAGGCTCAGCAACACGAGTATATTCACCCAACTTGTTAGGATCGTATCCCATATCTACAACTGAGTTACGCAGAATTGTGATTTGTTGTCCTGGTTCTAGACTTTTTAGAGTTTCTAACACTGCTGAAGCGTTAGCTGAAAGTTTGTAACCTTCAGGAATTGGTGCAACAATTCCTTGCTCCATCCACTGACCAAGTTGATACCAAAAGCCTAGCTTGATGTTTTGTGACCAAATTGCATAGGTACGACAGATAGGAGTGTCAGCACGATTTGCCAAGTCACACATAACTTGAGTTTGTTGCTGAAAACTCATTTTCTTGATTTCATTCAAGGTCAACTCAGCTAGTTGCATACTTGCAGCACCTGGAGCAGCGATCGTTACAGTCTTACCCATCTCAAGGTAAGTAAACCAAATCCAAGCGAGTTGATCTTCAGGGCTAAGTTGGTTAAATCGAGCTGTCGTAGCAGGTACAACATCGGCTGCTAATGTGCTAGGGAAAATGCTTCTGGCTGAGTTAATTGTGTATGTCATAGGAGGTTTTTTAGGGTTCAACTAGATGATTTACGTTCATACTTATGTATGAAGAAAAAATTAATCCTATATTCAAAAATATAGAAACTCAGAATTAGGAATTAGCATCCAATAAAGGCTTTGGGAGAAATATTACAAGCTCTATAAGCAAGAAATTCTCGTTAAAACTATTTATTAGAAGCAACCAAAATAACAAGAATTGAGAAGTTTATAATGTTTAAACTTCCTTAGTATATATACTCATATTGTGTTGACACTTACAAAACCTCTAAGGATAGATATTAAATTTTACTTTGTTTATCTAATCCATCTAAAAAATCAGCTACTTAACAATAAAAATTAATTTAATAAACATGATGATCATTAGACGAAGCAGGGTGATCACCATGTTTATTAAGATGTAGGAATCAAATATATAGAGTCGCCATGAAGACACAACTTCACATCTTTAATTTTTGATTTATTCTAATAATTATGTCGGTAGATATAGATAAGCCCACGCTAAAAGGTAGATCTTTAATTAAAACTAAATAAAAGGAAGTTTGGCAATTTCTCTTTTATGGTTTATCGCTTACATACATGCAAGTGCTGCAATCTTGGCAATTTTATCGGTGTTTAAGCCTTCTAATTCATTGAGGCTCAGCCATCCATCCTTCACCAATCCTGCAAATACGAAAACTAGCATGGGCAAGTGATAGTCATATCGACCATCGACTTCATGGCGCTTCACACTCAAAAAGTCGTGCAAACGCCACATGTCATCAATTTCAGCTAAATTGCTTGCTTTGTAACGGACTGAATCAATCAGAGAACTAATTTCTCGCTTATAGGCAATATCAAAAGCTTTCCTAGCTACCTCTTCTTCTGTTGTTGTCCACTCAGAATTAATTAATTGCATTATGAAAATTTAAAGTGATAATATTTATTTATGTTAAGAATAATAACTATATATCAATTAAACACAATTATCCACTATATTTCTTTACTTTTCTTAAACTATCAATGATCTAGCTTAGCAAGCTCACACTGAACTTATAAAGCCTATAATCTGAAGATAACTTTTTAGTTGTAATAATCTAATCAAAAGTGCAAGTAGTTAAAACTTATACTAAAATCTAGATTTAGCAATAAGTCCCTCAAAATTCTGAACTTTGACGAAGATTCATGCCATCTCCAACTTCTTCCTCCCTCCGAAATACCTTTGCTCGAACTGAAATCCGTCGTTTGCAAGACTTGCTGCCCCCAGAGTTACAGGCTTGGGTAAAAGTACTTAACGCCGATGGTGTCCGTCCGCCACTGATTGCTTGTGAAGAAGCTGGTGGCGATGAGGTAGTAATTTTAGTCGATATGGTGCGATGGGAACGTATGGCCGAGGATCAGCGCAACCTCCTGTATTGGCATGAAGTCGCTCGTATACAAAACGATGCAGTGCCAAAGGATGGCTGGGAAGTTGCGGCGCTAGCGATCGGTTTAGGTGGGGCAGTTGGTGAACTTTGGGTACAAAATGGGTTGCTATTTGTGCTTGCGCTAGGTATCTGTGGTGTGGCTGGATTTCAGCTATGGCGCAAGGGGACTAGTAAGAAAGATATTCGTAATTTGATTGAGGCTGACCAAGGCGCTATTCGTCTGGCGGTGCGGAATGGCTATCCTTTGCCTGCCGCGTATAAAAGTTTGGGTAGTGCGCTGAAGATCATGCTCAGTGATGCGTCTAAGGGGCGATCACGTACATTAATCGAAAAGCGTCTCGATGCTCTCCGCAATGAAGCAAATAAAGCAAGACGCAATTACGAAAACTAAGGGGTAAAATCTGCTATATATTCACGCAGTTGCACCCAAAGCTTTTAACGTTCCGATTTCCGCTTCAGTTAAGTTTGCTGCGCCATCAATGATCATGCCTTCATAGGGACGGATTGATTGCAGAGTTTGCCAACATTTCGTCGTGGCAATATCCCAGCATTTAATGGTTTCATCCCAACTTGCACTAATGAGCGTTTGAGTATCTTGACTTAAACTCAGTGATGAGACCCAGTTGAGATGTCCCTCTAACGTCTCAATGCAACATCCAGTCACTACATCCCAAATTTTGATTGTGCGATCGCTACTACTGCTAATTAAGCGATCGCCATTTTGGGCAAATATAAGACAGACAACTTGATCGGTATGCCCAGTAAATGTTTGTAGATGATCTCCTGTTTTGATGTCCCATAGTTTTATAAAAGTATCGTCACCACCAGTTGCCATATGTTGACTATTGGGACTAATAGCTATTGCCCAGACACGGTTAGTAGAGTCGGCTTCCCAAGTATGTAGACATTTGCCTGTTGCTAGATCCCAATGTTTAACCAGTTTGTCATAACCACTACTAAAGAGGGTTTTGCTATCAAGGCTGAAGGCAACTGCTAAGACAGAACTAGGATGACCTTGTAATGTTTGTAAGCATTCACCAGATTCTATATCCCAAACTTTGACTGTGTGGTCATAACTGCCACTGGTGAGAAACTGACCATTGGGACTAAAGGCAATTCCCCAAATCCAACTTTTATGCCCAAGTAGAGTTTTGAGAACTTTTCCTGTATGGGGATTCCATAGCTTAATCGTGCGGTCAGCCCCAGCACTAGCGAGAATTTGGTCATTGGGACTGAAGGCAATGGAGAGAACGCGATCGCTATGTCCTCGGAGAACTTGAGAAGGCTGAAGATCGGAACTTAAGTCTTGTAGAGAATTGAGATTGATATTCCAGAGTTTAACGGTTTGGTCTTCATGGGCACTAGCGAGTAAGTTGTGCTGGCTATGGGCGATCGCATAAACTGCATTGCTATGCCCTTGAAGGGTTTTGGTACATTTTCCTGTTTTCAACTCCCAAAATTTAACTGCATGATCATCACCACCACTCACGACTAAGTTTCCTTGTGGATGAAAAGCTACTGACCAAACTCGATTGGTATGCTTTTTCAATGTATCCAAACATTGTCCAGTTTCGGTATCCCAAATCTTCACGCTTTGATCGTAGCTTCCCGTTACGAGGCGATCTCCGTTGGGACTAAATGCTAGCGAAGTTACGACCGAATTGTGTCCTAGCAAAGTTTTTACGCATGTACCAGTTTCCAAATCCCATATTTTGACGGTTTGATCAAAGCTACCACTAGCTAATATTTCTCCATTAGGACTAATTGCGATCGCTTTTATCCAATGTTGATGTCCCGTCAAAGTTTTTACACAGGAACCAGTTTCTAGATTCCATAACTTGATTGAGCTATCTTCTCCAGCCGTGGCTAAGATCTGACCTGCGGGATGGAAGTCAACCGACCAGACACAGGCGTGATGTCCTTCCAGAGTTTGTATAGATTCGCCTGAGACCGCATCCCAAATCTTAACTGTGCGATCAGTGCTACTACTAGCGATGATTTGACCATCAGGACTAAAGGCGATCGCCGTAACAATGTTGCTATGTCCATGTAAGGTCTGGAGACATTCTCCATTATTCGTATTCCAGAGCTTGATTGTATGATCTTGACCACAACTAACTAAAACTGGATGTTTCGGGCTAAAAGCAATATCCCAAATCCAAGTATTATGTCCTTTGCAGCTAAAGAGTTGTTTGCCACTATTGATATCCCAAATCTGAATTTCACCATTAGTAGTGTCACTGGTGGCAAGGGAAAGTCCATCAGGACTGAATGCAACGCTAGTGATACCGCCAGAAGTTACGGCAAAAATACAGTCAAGAAAGGTAGTTTTAGTAAAGTTAACTCGATGCAATTTAAGCGATCGCAAGTCACAGTTACGGAGTGTCAGCTTTGAAAAATTATATCCAGTTAAATTAGTTCCTAAATGTGCTAGTAAATGGATCAGATTCGCACCACTATAATTATCTGGAATCATAGTTACGGCATTTTGGAGGCTTGCAATCACTCTACCAAGTTTATGCTCAACCTGATGTGTATCGCTAAGAGTTGATTGGAGTTGCTGAAGAATAGGCTGCACAATGAGTTGAATTTGACTATCTCGAATGTAATCCTTAGCTTGGGCTTGGACTAACGCATGGGTCAGTAAATATTGGGGTGATTCTGTGATTATTTCTTGATGGATAAGTTCAATTAGCTTTTCCGTTACATATTCCATCACCACAGGTTGCTGTGTAAACCCGTGGCGATCGCTTTCAATTAAATTCTGTCTTAGTAAGGATTCTAAAACTTCCATCAACTTCGCTTTAGACATAGATGGAACAAAAACACTATGCAATTCAGTTAGGGAGATACTTTCGCGATGGATAGCTAACCAGTACATTACTCGATTTTGCAAGTCTGCTAGTCTTTGGAATTGTTGGAATAACAGATTGCTAATGCCATTAAACAGAGTTATGCCACTGGCTAGAAAAAGATTGATATTACCTTTGTGTAAGTCGCGAATGGCAGTAGCTGCAATCTTTAGTGCTAATGGATTACCACTGTAACAATCAACTAATTGACGAGCTTCTGCATCAGAGACTGACAAACCTTTGAGCGTTAGTATTGTCTGTCCTGCAATAAATTCTAATCCAGACAGAGCAAGAGTTCGTACTGGTAAGCCATCACCTTCAAGAGCCGCAACTTCCGCAGGTTTTTCGCGACTGGTAATCAGTACACAGCTTTGATGGCTAGTTTCTCCCATTCGCCACAGAAGCTCACCGTAGGATTCGTAACCATCAAGATAAGTCCCTATTTTCTTACCATGATGCAACAACGTATCAAAGTTATCCAAAACCAGCAAACATCGCGATTTGCGGAAGTATTCGATTAAACAAGTAATCTGTTCATGATGATCGGCAGGTAAAGTCGTAACTTGTTGATGCGACAGAATTTTGATGCAGTCTGTCATCTTGTCATGAAAAGATGGTGCGTGTCGTAGTGATCGCCAAATTACATAATCAAATTCTCCCTGCAATTGTTCGGCAATCTTCACGGAGAGCGCAGTTTTGCCCATGCCGCCCATACCAAGAAGTGTGACCAATCGACAGCGATCATGCAAAATCCATTGGCTAAGAGTTTCTAATTCACTTGTACGTCCATAGAAAAGAGAAACGTCGATCGCTTCACCCCAGTTGCTACGATTCTCAAATGTTTGCTCTTTTAATGATTGCTGTATATTTTCCTGTTTCTGAGCGAATCTCTCTAATACCCCGTGCAAGTTGTTTTTGGTAACTTTTTCATTTAAAGCTTGAGATAGCGATCGCCATAAACCTGAGCCAACATCCTTGATATAGCCAAGATCATATCTTGTATCCACAGCCATCTCTGTGTATTTCTGAGCTTTCCAAGACTCCTGAAATACAAACTGCTGAACTTGAGTTAATCGCTTACAATCCAGCAATCGCACAACTAATGCGATCGCTTCATCTTCTGTCATTTTTCGCCTTAAACCCCTACTGCTATTTATACTATGACTAGAAAATATGCATTTGTCAAAAAAATTTACATAAATACGCCAAAAACATCAGACCTTTATCCGACCTTTTCTGACCTTTAGACCTTGCAGTATCAGTTAAATTTCAAATATGCAGTCAAACAGCATTAAGTACTAGTAGTGTTGACTGCACATTAGTTTAGATTGGGTTGTTTGTAACTGAAAGGAAGTACCCAAATGTCTGCGTCTACATGGATCAAGTTAAACGCTAAAGCCCTTTATCTAATGCAGGGTGGCACAAATGAATTTATTGAAAAAGTGGATCTTGTGCCTAAATTAGAGCTTCTCGCGGGTGCTACTGTTGCGACCCCTATAGCTGGTAAGTTTAGTCTCAATATTCCTGCGCGATGGTTTAAAAGGTCAGATGCACCTGGACAAATGGCTATCAATCTTACAGATACATCCGAACCATCAGCATTTAAGCCACCAACTACTCTCTCTGCTACAACATCCTCTACTTTCAAAACGATTGAAGCCCCTTCTGGAGAAGAATTTGATTTCATTGATAGTAGAAGTGCTGGCACATCAGATCCAAGACTAGCCGATTTTCAACCTAATGAAGTTCTTAACGATGGAACTTTGTTGCCCCGTTACTACTTCAAGGTTAATGAATTCAAAGATTTTAGTAAGAAACTAACAACCAACTTCACTTTACTGGAGTTTATCTCTGACACAGAAATCGCTAGAGGTATCACATTTCCTTATTACATCCCAGTTGCAATTATTCGTCTAGCAGATTCGATGCAAAAGCTTCGCGATAGATTTAACGAACCAATTCGAGTGAGTAGTGGTTATCGTTCTCCTTTCTATCCCGATTATCAGAATAATCCTTCTTTCAAAAGCGCTCACCGCTTTGGAACAGCGATCGATTTTGTTTCGGTTGGCGATAGAATCATTGATAGCCAAGCAGATTTGAACTTTGTGGACGATAAAGTTTTTGATGGAAGTTTCTCTGGTGCAAGTAATCGCCCCTCTGGGGTAAGTAGCCTCGGCTTTGAGTTTTCTGAATCAGCCGCCGAAATGGGCTTTGATATCCATCACTCTCACCTTGATATGGGCTATATCACTCAAGATAAAGAACTAGCTCATGTAAATGCTTTTCTTGTGTGAGTCTTGTCTAGGCTCTAAACTTTGTCGATTTGTTTGCCTAATGTATATCTGGAGAAAAATCAATGACTTGGCTTAAATTAACAGAAACCGAACTATTTTTGATGGAAGGTGGAACAAATCAATTTCTTGATAAAGTTGCAGTTGATCCCAACTCAAGTGGATCTCCTAATGAGTTTCAGCTTGACTTGACTGAAGTTAAAAAATGGATGACTCGTGGTAATCCCCCTATTCCTGGCGTTATGGCGATTGAATGGCAAACTGGAGTGCCAGCAACTACACAGTTCGTTCCCCCAACTCCTACTCTTGGGGTAGCTGCTTCTAAATTTACTGAAGATATCGTCAAGCAGATTTTCTTTGATGCACCTCGCGGCAATATTAGGAAGTATTTGCCAAAAGTACTTCACTATCTTGAAACAGTTGGCTTGGGCGATCGCGAAGCAATACTCATGGCTCTAGCAACCATCAGAGCAGAAACCGCAGGATTTGAGCCAATTAGTGAGTTTATCTCTCGATTTAATACTGTAGATGGTGAGAATCCATTCGCTCTATATGATTTTCGAGGTGATTTAGGTAATGGGGCTTTTGGTGATGGGGCAAGGTTTAAGGGTAGAGGATTTGTTCAGTTAACTGGAAAGTTCAACTACACTAAGTTTAGCAAAATCATTTATAACGATGATCGACTTGTACAAGTTCCTGATCTTGCTAATGATCCTGACGTTGCCGCTAAACTATTGGCTCAATTTCTCAAGGTTAATGAAAATTGTTGGAGATCCGCTCTCAGAGATAACGATTTTGTAGCAGCCAGAAAATGTGTTAATGGCGGTACTCACGGACTCAGTAACTTTCAAACCGCTTTCTTAAAAGGTAAAGAACTTGTTCCTTGATTAGATATTTATTAGTCAGAGAACGTTGACACTTCGCATTAATTTACTCTGACTTAATTTCTCTAATATTGTCATTTAAGGCAATCAATACAAAACACCTCCCTAATTAAGCAGTCCAAATGTAAAAACTACTTATTTGGACTGTATCTTGATTTCATTTTTCAAAGAGAAAAAACAATGTCTGTTCAACAAGACCTTAGAACAACGCTCAGGGACTCTGTAGAAAATTCTCATTCATCCAGTGTTGCGGCAGTAGACACTCAAGTAATCGGATTAGACGATCTCACAGCCTTGCTCCTTGTCACGATACGCGAAGCTAAATATCTGAATAGTTCGGCTGAGAGAATCCGCACTATTGTTGTCAAAACTACTGATGGAGGAAAAACTTGGCGAGAAACATTAAACGCAGATCGTGGTTCTGTAAATCCTGATGAGCTATTCTTTGTTGATGAAAATCATTTTTGGATGATTACTCAGTGGCAAATCGCTGGAACATATCCAACTTTGTATTGGACTTCGGATTTTGGAACCACTTGGCAAGAATCTGATGCCATCAATAAATTCTTGTTCGAGATCTCAACGAAGGCATTGCTATTGCAAGAGGCTTTTCAGATCCAGAGGACGGTATTTACTTTTTGCAAACTACCGATGGTGGCAAGACTTGGGCAGAAATTCCAGAGATTCCACGTTGGTATTTCGCAGTAAAACGACGAAATTGGCAATATAGCCAATCTTGGAAAATCAACCAAGAAACCTCTGACTCTATCAATGTGGTCAAAGTAGTGTCTGATTTCCCCAAGATCTTAAAGCACGAATAGACTACTTTAAGATTTTTTTCTATACGGTATTCAAAAACAAATTCATCAAATAACTTATCTACAAGGAGTATATAAAGGCATGGCTATTGATAAGATCTACTTACACTGGTCTGCAACATCCTACAACTTTACCAAGGCGGGTTCTTACCATACGGTTGTTCAAGGAGATGGCCGAATAGTCAAACTGACAAGCTACGATCAACAGAGTGCCCATACTTTTAGACGAAATTCTAATGCTGTGGGTATCGCTTGCGCTTGTATGGGAGGAGATCCTTGGAATGATTTCCCTCCAACAAAAATTCAGGTAGAAAATATGTGTCGTGAGGCAGCAGATCTAGCTAATAGATTAGGCTGGGAACCAGATGATATCAGAGACTTGAGTACTACAGGTAACAGTGTCAATCGTATTCTCACCCATGCAGAAGCGGGAGCAAATCGAGATTTTCCTAAGAGTGTAGTTGACAGAGGCATTGGTGTGACTGATGATGAAGCAATTCGATTAGGGCTGCCACATGCTAATTATGGGCCAAGCAGATGGCTAGATGGTTGGTCAGGTGGAACAGTTGACCGTTGGGACTTTTTTAAAGTCAAAAGTACTGATCTTGATGGTTCTGGTGGTAATACATTACGCCAGATGATTCGAGATTTTATGAAGGCAACTCCCAGTAGTAAACCTCCCACAGAAATCGGACGTGACTGTGCAATATTTTTAAATGGTGTCCAAATTGCCACTGGTTCATTACTATCTGATGATCGCTGCTATGTCAAACTCAGAGATTTGTTCTCTCCATTTGATATTAAGTTTGGAGAATTTCAAGGAGGAGAAAATCCCTTTGTTAATTTGCTGTCTGATAAATTCAGACCTAAGTTTTTAGCCGATACACCTCTGATTTCAGGATTTCCCACAGTTGATATCTTTTTAAATCGTCCTATTGACTCAGATGGAATTCCTGTTGGCGATGCCCGAACTCCTATACAACCATTTATGGGAGGTATCTTAATTAGTAACTTAACTCATGTGTTAATTGCCGACTTTTGCAGTGAACTCGGAATTTCTCTGAAATTCGATGCATCTGTTCCCGCAATACATTTAACACCCTAGTGTTTTTAAGTTAGATTGTCCTAAACATTTATTTAGGACAATCTAATAGTGAGAATGTACCCAGATAATTTGCTTCTTTTACTGAATTCTAAATATGGAGTGAGTATGTCAACTGTGCGTTTCAATAGTATTTCTCAAGCAGTTGAAGGTTTTAAAAAGACTCATAGCATTTTTGCTCTTGGCTCTATTTTTCAGTGTTTGAGAATTGGTATGTTCCGATGGGAGGTTGAGAATATTTTAGGAGAACCAAATGAAAAACCACAGCCAATTGCCAACAATTCTAACTTCTATATAGTTACAGATTTGAACACTGAGTCAAATATTTATTTAGTCATGTCATTTGATGGGAAAGATAACGCAAGAATGGAAACAGATCGACTTTTGTCATTTGTGTTGTTTCCGATCAATGAGTAGTTAAGCTATTGTGTAGGAGGCGGCAGAGAAATTTCTAGGCATAAATAGAAGCTTAAAAGGTGATGCTCACCAATTGGATTAGAATTCAAACACAAGCTATTCTTTTCTTTCAAAATTCTAAATAATCAAAGGAGAATCAAAATGTCTACAGATTACATTGTATTTATTCATGGTGTTAATGTTCGCAACAAAGAAGATTATGAGAAACAAGTCAACCAGATGTTTCAAAAAATCAAGGATAAGATTAACAATCCATCGCGAACCTTAAAACCCGTAACTTTATTCTGGGGCAATGTAGCGGATAGTTCAACCCGCTCTCTACGACATGAATTAGAATCATCTGCCCAATGGGATAAATTCTGGTTTAAAAAACTAAGAACTGATCAGTTTCTGCCATTTGTAGGCGATGCAGCTTTATACCTCAGTCGATTTGTTAGTTCCGAAATTGTCCGACAAATCGCCGATCAAGCTATTTGCCAAATTGGACTATCGCTTGAACAACTCACAGACTTACCTGATAAAGGGGATCGGCTTCATCTTGTTACCCATAGCTGGGGAACCGTTGTTCTATTTGACATACTATTTGCCTCTCGTTGGGATAACAATACTGTTGATGACCAGTCTCGCCAATTAGTTGAGAATATACGCCGTGGATTTTTTGGTGTTGGCGCTGGCGAGGAAAAAAGTTATGGGATTCCGTTGGCTAGTATTCATACCATGGGTTCTCCAATCGCTCTGTTCAATTTAATAAATATTGGTCGCCAGAGTTCATTTGACTTTACACCAAAACTTAAGGAGTTTTTGGAAGCACTTCACAGTACAACAAATAAGCCTCTTCCTTGGAAAAATTATGCTCATCCTGGCGATCCTATTGCATATCCATTGGAAAGTATTATCCCAACCCTCTTATCAAATCTAGATGAAAATCTGGTGGATATTGAAGACATCATGAGTCCTACCAGCTGGCTTGGTAATTTGGCAGGGCAATCTATTCTACCTGTCATTAATGGAGGTACAGCCCACGGAAGTTACTGGACAGAGCGTAAAGTTGCTAAGAAGATTGGCGAAGTTATTAGATCAACTCAGAAATAAATTATCGAACAAATTTGTTAAGGAGTTTCACATGACTAATAGTGCTATTAAGCGATCGCTGTTAAAAAGTCTTAATGCCTATGTCAAGCATTTTGAGACACCTAACACTCGTGAAGACCTTCTTGCGATCACCAGCTCGATTTTGACATTTCAGCAAAAACAAAGAAGCCTTACGATAACCTTCAATCGTTCTGAAGCTTTAATCCAACAGGTAGTTAATCTATTTGAAGTAGAATCTGCTGTCAATTGCTTTGTGGACTCAGAAACAGAGAAACTCGTAAAAGAAGTACATCAATGGAGGAGATCATTAGAGGGGCAGATTCTAATTAGCCTCAACGCATACGTCCAGAATTTTCACTGCAATCAGAAAATGAATTTACCAGAGATAATTTTATCTATTATCCCCTTGGTTGAGGATATCCAACTGCATAAGTCAGAATCCGAATCTCTAATTCAGAGAGTAATATCAAAATTTGATTTTCAAATTAATATTGACTCAGATTCTCAGATACTCTTGGTCAACCAGACAACTTCTAGACCTAATGTAATACAGTTCTCTCCACGAACTTTTAAAAGTGCTGACGAGAAGGACAAACAAATAGACAATGAAATTGAAGTTTTGAGGAAATTACTACAAGAGAAGCGTAAATTGAATCAGCCACAAAGCTAAAATACACTCTAAAAATGTCTACGTATAAAAAATGAGCAACTAATAAACATATGTCTAAAGTTACTGTTGGCGATATTGATATCAACTACCAAATCCAAGGTAGTGGTTCGCCGTTACTGATGATTATGGGACTGAGCTTTAGTCTTCTTGACTGGGGTAAGAAATTCACCAATCTACTTGCCAAACATTATCAACTTATCCTGTTTGACAACCGCGATGCAGGGCTAACTAGCCAATCTACTAGCTCCTACGATATCGTGAATATGGCAGATGATGCCGCAGGACTTTTAGAAGCTTTGAACATTAACAAAGCTCATGTATTTGGTGTCAGCATGGGTGGTGCGATCGCTCAGCAATTTGCTTTAAAATATCCTGAAAAACTGGATAAGCTCATCCTCGGATGTACATTTGCAGGTGGTGAATGTAGCCAATTTGGCGATATCAGTGGATTGATAACGGGGAATCTTTTACCATTACTATTTACACCCTCCTTTATTCAAAATAATCATCAAGAGCTAGAAGATCTTCTAAAAGAAACATCTCCATTTCACAGCAAGGATGAAGCTTTACAACGTCAGCTTCAAGCCCTTACAACTCACAACACCTGCGATACACTATCCAATATTAAAGCCAACACACTCGTACTTACAGGAGATAAAGACGTAGCAATCCCTCCCGTGAATACTAATGTAATGGTTCGTGGAATTCCAAATGCAAAATTTGAAGTTATTGCAGATGCCGCTCATGGTTTTTTCTATAGCCATGCAGATAAAACTGTTCAACTAGTTCATTCTTTTTTACAGTAATTGACAAACATTAGAGAAAAAGATTATGCAAGACCAACGCGAAGATATCCAAAAGACTTTTGGAGAATATCTCTTAGCATTTAATACACTGAAGCCAACAGAAGTTAAATCCTTTCTACATCTGCCTTCAATACTGATGACTTCAGGACAAGTAATCGTCATGCACAAGACAGATGAGGTGCTTGGCGTATTTAATGTTCTGATGGAAAGTTTAAAACTCAAAAACTTTGCAGAAAGTAAACTCATCGGCTCACTTCAAATTACTCAACTCAGTGATAATCAAGGGCTAGTTATTGGTGCTGCCAAGCGCTTTGACAAGAAAGATCAAGAGATTGAACACTTTGGGTTTACCTATACCATGCGTAAAGTTGAAGATAAATGGAAAATTATTGCAGGTGTACTACATGATCCCGAAACACTTACCTAAATAATTGTCTTGAGTAAAATTAGCAATCGCTTTTCTATTGATAGAGAAGCGATTGCTACTAACTGCATTTACTCCCAAGCTTCCAACTCGATCGCTACATTTCTAAACAATGCCAGAATGCGATCGCGTCTGACTTCAAAATTAGCAGCAACTAGAATAAATCCAATCCCTGCAATAATGCCAAGCGCCCACATCAAGAAAGAATATTGAGTAACTAAAAGAAAAGCTTGGGTGATCACTAACAAAATAAATGTGAACGTTCCCATAAAGAGATAGGCTCTGACGCGAAAAGCTAGTCCTGCCATGATAAAGGCAGCACTCAAGCCCCAAGTTGAGAGCGCAATCGTGGTATTAGAAAAGGAATAAAGAAACGCAACTAGTCCCATACCACCGCTTAAGAGAACTCGAAAAGCATGTCGAAGCGCTTTAGTATTAGGCGATCGCAGGTTGGGTTCGACTTGGGCAAAATATAGACCAGAGAAGCCAATCGCCGCCACATGGATCATCGTATTGATATTGAAACTGGGCGATTCAATTAAAGAGACATAATGGAAAACTGCCCAATTCCATAGAACCACCGTGATGTAAGTAGCACGGATTTGGTCTTGAACTTTGGCATAGATGGCGTAGAAAACACCAACGATGATCAGGCAAGGTGTGGCGATCGCCTGTTGGGTCATAAATATAAAGATCAACGGCAATAGAAAAGCGGAGTTATGCCAAGGACGTTCTGCCCAGCCCCATTCTTCCCAAGGTGGCAGATAGAGCATTGTTGCCCCGATACAGGCGATCGCCGCTGTATAGGGCTGGATGACATTAGCAATCAACCAAGGATTAGGGAAAGCAAAGTAAATAAAATAAGCGATCGCGCCGATCGCGGTAGTTAACCCTGTATAAATCCAGAGATCTGATCCCCCTAAATCCCCCTTATAAAGGGGGACTTGATCTATTCCCCGCCTTATAAAGGAACCTGAATCTGTTCCCCCCTTTACAAGGGGGGCTAGGGGGGATCTCTTACCCTCAGCGATCGCATAGACCGTTAGCGCAGTTCCAATCCCTCCACCAAGTAAACCACTCGTAACCGATGGATTCAAGAAGCTTCCCCATAACAAAAAGATAGCGCTAGCAGTCCAATGTAAATGAGCCGAAATACCAATCTCTCGGATAGAAAGTCTTAAATAGGGAGCGATCCAGTTGACAAAGAGCTTGTAGGCATAGGCGATCGCACAGCCTAAGGTCGCGAGAATCACCAAGCCATCGCCAAGGCTACCACCTTGAGAACGAGATACCATTTGATAGAAAAGTAACTCATAGGCGGAAAAAGTCGCTACTACCATTGACAAATAGGTAAGTGCTTTGAACATAGGATTGGATTGGGAAGCTCTGCGCCCGATACCAATACCGATGAGGGATGTACTTAGTGAAAATAAACCTGTAAGACTGCTAAAGTTGCCGATTCTCAGTAGCGAACCCATCACACCGTAAATCAAGGGAATGACATCCCAACTGCGAGGATATTCATTTTTACCTGAGCGTTGCATCCACCAATCACCGCCTAGTTGGGTGATAAAGCCCAAGGCAATATTGGCGATCGCTAGTTCAAGTGCTGAGCCATTCGTAACTGCGATCGCCCCTGAAGTTAACAGTTCCACACTCCATGCAACTCCCCATTCTGCCCAAAAAGGAACTTTCGCGGCGGATTGCCAGATCCGATAAATTAGCCCTAACGTGACTAAGACTGTGCTGGGTAACAGATTGATAAATAGTTGGTCATTACCATTGAAGCCAAAAACAAGAACAGCTAAATACGTTTGTAAAATCAGAACTGCCGCCGAGATTAAAGCAGACCAAATATCAAAGGCTTGGGAATAGGATTGATTTAAGGATAAATTGAGATTAGGAACTTGGCGATCGCGGCGATATTTGAGCCAATGATTGAGAACATATAGCAAAATGGCACTGAAAACCATGCCATTAGTCCAGAAGATAAACTGGGCTGCTGAGCCATCATTAGATTTGAATTGCAACAGTAAAAAGGCGATAAATAATAGACCATAACCGACGGTATTAAAAGCGGTGAGGAGCGATTTGCTGCGGCGTGTATTCACTAGCATCAGGGCAAAGGCAACACCTAAACCTATCAACCGTGAGCCGTCACCTTGCCATGTTAAGAACTGGGCGATCGCGAGTCCTGCAATGCTTAATCTGATCGCCAAATCGCGATCGGCAAATTCGCGCCAAGTACCTAAAAAGGTTAAAGACAAAGGTACGCTTAACCAAGCCACACCCCAAGAACTGGTTAAAAACAGTAGTTCTCTGTTATCACCTTGTCCTGAAAATGGAGCATTCCAGAGCAAGATATAGCTAAGGGCGGCTAAACTAGCGCCAATGTGCCATGCGCTATCGCGCCATGCTTGTAGATGGAGATTGCTCCCAGACTCAGTAGGTAAGATGCCCTCACCCCCACCCCCTCTCCCAGAGGGAGAGGGGAGCAAAGTGTTTTCTGGAGATTCACTCGCAGAGTGAATCTGGACTTGATTTCTTTCTCCCTTCTCCCCTTGGGAGATAGGGTGAGAGCTAAATTTCCCAATTACTAAAACTGCGCTCCATTCAATCACCATTGTAATGAGCAGAAAGCCAACCCATGCAAATATCTCAGTGGAACGAGTGAAGAAGAAAGTCCCTGAGATAATTGCACTGAGACTAACGATATGGGCGAAATAAACTAGACTATGCAGATCTTTACTAACAGGCGATCGCCTTGCTTGGACGATTAAAAGTGTGACTGCTGAAAGTGATAGATTGACAAATATCGGTAATGGATAACCAAAACTCAGAATAGTTAGTAAAAACCCAAATCCGAGAGCAAGTAATTCCGCAGTATTGGCTAGATCAAACTTTTGGCGATCGCGATAAATTGCAGCGACAACCAAAGTCATAATCAGATAGGGGAATAGACAAACTCCTAGCAAATTAACTTCAGATTGAGTTTGGAAAAATGTTGATAATTGCTGAGTGGAAACTGCTTTCCAATCATTAGGAATTAGCCTTTGACCTAACCAAAGAATTTGCAATCCCCACAAAAATAAATAGGTTAAATCAGTTGTCTGCTCTAATTTGATCAGGCGATCGCTGAGTATCCATGCAATTAATAAACTAATCGTCAAGGTTTGCCAAGGATATTGATCCCAAACTGACACCAACCAACCTAAACCTAGCAAAACTTTGCCTAAGTTCGCCTGAAATGAAAGGTTTGACGAATTTGCGGGAGCTAAATTTGAGGATTCGGAAGGCGATCTCAACTTTTCTGCTTTGTTCGTAATTTGCACTAGAACCCAGCCACAAACCCCAAAAGCTAAACCTAATTTAAAAACAGAAACATTTCCAAATAAAAGCGCCCGACTAATCAACAAGACTGTACTATAAGCACCCGTAATCAGGGCAAGGGGAAATGTCGAACTATCCGCAGTATTTAAGCTTTGACGACGATTTAAAAAAGTTGAAATTGCAATCCCACTAATGCCCAAATAGACGGCTATTAATGGATAGTATGGGGATAAAAACCAACCCAGATGTAGCCAACCCAGTAATAAAATCACCAAAACTGAGATTTGGCTAAGTTGTCTTTTAGTGCGTTTTTTCTTTTGGTTAGTGGATGCTTCCTCCGATAGAGCCTGAGTTTCGCGAAATGTAAAAGATGTTTGTAATAGAAAAACGGCAATCGCTGAAAGTAAACAACCTGCGATCGCACTAATTCCCATTCCCGCAGGATTTTTGAGTAATCCTAAGCCATCCATCGCCCAGAAATTAGCGGGAACTAAGAGTAATGTCACCAATTGCAAAGCGCGAGTGGTCATCCGCAAACGTTCATTCTTGCTCGTCCAGAAACTCACGCCAAAAAATCCCAACGTATAAGCCAACAACAACAAATATTGGATTTGTGGCGAAAAATTATCCCATTGACTAGCCGCTAGCAGTCCCGAAGAAACCACTACCAAAAACACGCCCAAAAATAGCAACCACATGGTGCTGAATTCTGATAACAGCGATCGCACCGTTTGCGCGACTTTACTAGGTTCTTGAGGTGCTTTTGGTTTTATCGGTATCTGCTCAATAGGCGATTGCGGCAATCGCGAGCCCGAAATATTGGCAGGTGGGCGCTTTGGTTCCGCAATTGGTAAACTTCTGCTGGCGATCGCTGTTTCTGTTGCCTTTGCCTTAATGTCACAAACAAAACGAGTTTCGCAAATTAGTTTTACTGATTTCTCTTTGATTAATCCTAACTCTAGCCAAAGATCTAGCCCTTGGAGAATCAAATCGTTTTGAATCGCCACAACCGTTAGACGATTTGCCGAACTGCGACTATTGCGCCATTTAAAATCCACCTCAGATATCAGATCCCACTCAAACCAAGCATCCAATCCATCAAGGACAACGCTATAGGGAACTGCTATCTCGAGATCAAGGCGCAAATACTGCTGTGGTGAGGCAGTCATGGGCGATCGCTCCAAGTTAAAAATCAAGAATCGTTTTCATTATATATTCAGTTGAAAATTACTACCGCGTTTTGTGCTGTAAACGCCAAGTAAGTAGCTGTTAAGATTGGCGAAATCACCATCCTAAAGAGAAACTTACGAGGCTTTTTCCAACCAACTTAATAGGGTAAAAACATTATGGACTTACAACAACAGCAGAAAATCTTAGATTGGTTTGTCGCTGATACCAAAGAATACATAGACATAATTCAAGAGGCTTTTGTTAAATTATCAAGTTGCACAGAAAGCACAGAAGACAGAAAAAGTCTGGACAACATATTTAGGGCTACTTTCGCGATCAAAGGAGGTGCAGCAATGCTAGGTTTTAGTAGCATTCAAAAAGCTGTCTATACTTTAGAAAAATACGCCAAAATCTTTAGGGACTGTCCAATAAAAGTTGATTCCTACTTAGAAAAACGCTTGATACAAGTAACTCAATCTCTTAAAGAGATATTAACAAGTCTAGAAGTCCCCCTAGATGTCAACGAGGATAAATCTACACCATTGGATGCCCAAGTTGAGCCAGTTTTGCAGGAAATAGATCAATATTTAGATATTTTAAATTCTTTAGGAGTTCAATAAATCAGCCATAACCTCCCCCAGCAGGAGTCTCAATCACAAAAGTATCACCCCTTTCCATTTGCACTGTAGCTGTGCTAGGTAAATCAGCGATCTCACCATCATTTCTAATCACATAATTTCGTCCAATTGCACCTGACTCACCACCATTTAACCCGAATGGAGGAATAACACGACTACTCGACAAAATCGCCGCAGTCATTGGTTCGAGGAACTTGATGCGTCGAGTAACACCATTGCCGCCTTGATGCTTGCCATTGCCGCCACTATTTTCTCGAATCGAAAACTCTTCCAAAAGTACAGGAAATCGCCATTCCAGAATCTCAGGATCGGTCAGTCGAGAATTAGTCATGTGGGTTTGAATGGCATCCGTACCATTAAAATCAATCCCTGCACCCGATCCACCACAAATCGTTTCATAGTACTGATAGCGATCGCTACCAAAGGTGAAGTTATTCATCGTTCCCTGTGAGGCTGCCATCACGCCCAATGCCCCATACAAAGCATTGGCGATCGCCTGAGATGTCTCCACATTTCCCGCCACCACCGCCGCAGGATAGACAGGATTGAGCATCGAGCCTTCAGGGACAATAATTTCTAACGGAACAAGGCAACCTGCATTAAGGGGAATCTCATCATCAACGAGGGTGCGAAATACATAGAGAACTACGGCTTTACAGACAGCTAAAGGTGCATTAAAGTTATTCCCTAATTGCGCCGAAGTTCCCGTAAAGTCAATCTTTGCTGTTCTTGCGTTCGCATCCAAACTCACCGATACCACTATCTGACTTCCATTGTCGATAGGATAAATAAACTTCCGTTCATCTTTTTCTTTTTCCCCTTTTCCTGTTTCCGTGACCAAATTAGCGATCGCTTTCCGAATCGCTAACTCGGCATTGTCTCGCACATGGCGCATATAGTTCTGCACAGTTAACGCGCCATAACTAGCAACCATACGCTGAAGTTCTTTTGCACCACATTCATTCGCTGCAATTTGGGCTTGCAAGTCTGCAATGTTTTGGGCGGGGTTACGCGCTGGATATTGACTAGAAGTTAATAAGGCAAGTGTTTCTGCTTCGCAAAATTTGCCCTGCTTAACAAGCTGAAAATTGTTAAAGAGTATTCCTTCTTCTTCGATACTCGTACTATGTGAAGGCATTGAACCGGGGGTAATGCCACCAATATCCGCATGGTGTCCGCGTGAAGCAACATAGAAAATCGGCTGTTCAGAATCAATAAATACAGGCGTAATTACCGTGATATCAGGGAGATGCGTACCACCGTTATAGGGATTATTCGTGGCGAAGACATCCCCAAAATGGATATCGTCTTGGCGATCGCTAATCAGAGCTTTTACACTTTCACCCATTGAGCCAAGATGTACAGGAATATGCGGTGCATTAGCAACCAGTTCACCATCACAGTCAAAGATGGCACAGGAGAAATCTAATCTCTCGCGAATATTGACGCTAGCACTAGTATTTTGCAGCGTAAATCCCATTTGTTCAGCGATCGATTGAAAGAGATTATTAAAGATTTCCAATTTAATCGGATCAGGAACAGATCCCCCTAAATCCCATTTGTAAAGGGGGACTGCATTCTCTTCTCCCCCCTTTATAAGGGGGGCTGGGGGGGATCTGTCTTCGGCTTTAGATAGAGAACCCCCTAAATCCCCCTTGTAAAGGGGGACTTGAAGAGAATCTTCTCCCCCTTTTACAAGGGGGGCTGGGGGGGATCTTCTCAAGATCAAACAATTATCCTCATTTAACTCTGCTTCCCAATTAGGATCGATCGCATTAGTTCCCGTCGCATCGATAATTAAAGCCGCTCCCTGAATGCGATCTCCTACCTGCAAATCCTCTCGCCGCAAGATGGGAGTTTCTCGCCATGCGCCTGCCATGTAGATTTGTACTTTTGGGCTATTAGCTGTTAGCTGTTGGCTATTAGCTTTTTTCCTTTTTCCTTTTTCCTTTTTCCTTGAAATAATGACTTCTACAGCGATCGCTTCCACCATCAGCACTTTATCCGCAAAAATGAAACCATAGCGATCTTTATGCAATGTTTCAAAACTGGTTCGCAAGTAGTCTACTGTAGCTTGTGAATAGAATCTGAGAGGCTCTGTAATTGCTACTGTTAGCGATGAATCTGTACCAGCGTAACGCAATCGCAAACTAGTTTCGATATGTAAATCACCATCCACATTACCTTGCAAAATCTCAGACTTGCCATCTTCGCTTAGGTTTTTGGCAATAGTTTCTAGTTCGGCAAGCAATTCTAAATTTAGTTCTGACTCCACTGTGCGATCGCGGATGGTGCGAATATCTGCTAATCCAATACCATAGGCGGATAAAACCCCTGCATAGGGATGAATGAATACTTGGGTCATACCTAAGACATCAGCGATCGCGCAGGCGTGCTGACCACCCGCACCACCAAAGCAACAAAGGACATATTCAGTAACATCATAACCACGCTGTACTGATATTTTTTTAATCGCCATTGCCATTTTTTCCACCGCAATTTCCAAAAAGCCTTGGGCAACGACTTCAGGAGTAACAGCTTGTCCTGTTGCTTGGCTGATGGATTGCGCTAATTCCGTAAACTTCTCAATTACAACTGCGCGATCGAGTGGTAAATCCCCATTCTTACCAAATACTTTAGGAAAGAACTCAGGCTGTAATTTGCCGAGCATGACATTGCAATCGGTCACAGCTAAATTACCACCATTGCGATAACAGGCGGGACCGGGAAAAGCCCCTGCGGATTCGGGACCAACGCGATATCTCGCTCCATCAAAAAATAGTAAGGAGCCACCACCAGCCGCCACCGTATGAATGGACATCATGGGCGTACTTAGCCTGATGCCAGCGACTTCTGTAGATAGCGATCGCTCATAACTCCCTGCATAATGGGCTACATCTGTGGAAGTTCCTCCCATATCGAAGCTAATAATTTTCGCGAAACCTGCTTGCAAACTGGTCTGTACCGCACCGACGATGCCCCCTGCGGGACCCGATAGAATACTGTTTTTGCCTTGAAAAGATGCGGCTTCCGTCAGTCCACCATTGGACTGCATAAACATTAATTTTGCAGACTGAACCCCATCTCCTGCGGGAGAGGCGCTAGGGGTGAGGGTCTGAGATTTTGCAGTCTTATCCCCAACTCCTGCTAGAGAGGCGCTAGGGGTAAGAGCCTGATTAAGTTGGGAACTCACCCGAGCCACATAGCGCTTAAGAATTGGTGATAGATAGGCATCGACAACCGTAGTATCACCACGGCTCACAAATTTGATCAGAGAGCTAATTTTATGGGATATGGAAATCTGCGTGAAACCGATTTGCTGAGCTAATTCGGCTAATTTTTGCTCATGCTGAGGATAGCGATAGCTATGCATTAAAGCGATCGCACAAGCCCTAATTCCTAAATCATAAGCCTTTTGTAATTCTCTGATCGCCAAATCCTCATTTAAAGAAATGAGAACTTCTCCATGGGCGCTATAGCGTTCCTCAATCTCGATCACTTGCTCATAGAGCATTTCGGGCAAAACGATATGTCTAGCAAAAATATTGGGGCGATGCTGATAACCAATGCGTAATGCATCTCTAAACCCTTTAGTAATCAATAAAACTGTGCGATCGCCTTTGCGTTCTAATAGGGCATTAGTTGCCACTGTCGTTCCCATTTTAATTGCAGCAATTTGCTCTATGGGAATAGGTTCAGTTTGAGGAATACCAAGAATATCGCGAATCCCCTGTATCGGTGCATCGCTATAGCGATCGGGATTCTCAGATAGCAGTTTATGAATCAGGATTTCACCATCAGGATTTTGCGCGACAATATCAGTAAATGTGCCACCGCGATCGATCCAGAACTGCCACTTATTATTGTCTTGGCTCACTTTCACTGAACTCTCAATCATTGTTATCTACATATTCAAGACTTATCAGTATTTATAGCACTTTGCTTTATCTCAAAAACCAAAAGATAAGTGGCAGTGCTTCGCACTTTGCTTTATCTTTTGGTTTTTGCGTAATTTAAAGAGGATTTGGAGACCAAATCCCTACATTTTAATAAGCATAGGGGCTTGGAGACCAAGCCCCTATGCTTATTAAGCACAGCGCAAAGCGCCATAATTTATTGGTTTAAACATTGTCTCAGAAATACCTCTTACAATAGGAATATGAAACTTTCTACATTGCTCATCCTTGTTGGTGCGATCGCCCTTCCTATTGCATTCTTTGCCGTAAAAAAAGCTATGTCTGCTCCTCTACCCGTTGGTTTTCCAACACCTACTCCCCACGACACCATTGAAGTTAAGCAATATCCTGCCTATCGCTCAGGTACTTACACCTATGAAGGCAACCTTAGTGATGCTACCAGTTATTCCTTTAACCCGTTATTTCGCCATATCAGCAGTAACAATATTTCCATGACTGCTCCTGTCGAGGCTCGATACCCGATCGCAACCATCGATCAGCCCATGCAACAGGGCAAAGCTAAAGTTTCTTTTTTGTACAACAATAGCGAGATCAAGCCACAGCAAATATCTCCTGATATTCAAGTAGAAGACCATCCGCCGATGCTCGTTATCAGCTTAGGAATACAGGGAGCCTATGGCTATGGTAGTTATCCCGAACATATTGAGAGGTTAAAGCAATGGCTAGCTAACCATCCAGAATATGAAATTATCGGCGAGCCAAGAGAATTTCTCTACGACTCTCCCTATACGCCATCTCCGTTAAAGCGTCGCGAAGTCCAAATTCCCATTCGCAAGCGATAATGAATCCTCAAGAAGTGCCGCGCACAGTGCGGCACTTCTTGAGAACCAAGGACTCAAGTTCTTGGCTAAAAGCTCAAGTCCACTGAAGTGGACTACAGAATATTTCCAGCAACCCGTTCCAACGGGTTTGAGCTTTTAGCCCGCACTTGAGTGCAGGGCTACTGCATAAGTCCTTTAAATAATTAAGAACTATATTTTTGGAGCTTTGAGGCGAAGTAGTTCTACCTCTTCAGGGGTTAATGACCAACCCAAAGCACCAGCATTTTGTTTAGCTTGATTGGCATTTTTCGCCCCAGGGATGGGGATGATATTGCCTTGAGCAACTAGCCAATTTAAAGAAACCTGAGCCATTGTCTTATCATATTTCTCAGATAGATCTTTTAGCGTTGAGAATAGAGGCTCTAACTTTTGTAAGCCCTTAGGACTAAAGCGAGGATCAATGCGCCGCGCACCTTGAAGAGTTTTTACAGACTCTGGCGTGTATTTCCCCGTCAATAAACCTTGAGCAAGGGGACTATAGGCAAGAATCGTCACTCCCAATTGTCTCGCCTTTTCAAGAGTTCCATTCTGTTCAATTTGTCTAGTTAATAAAGAGTAAGGAACTTGATTCACAGCTAACGGAATTCCCTTTTCGGCAAGATATTGATGGGCTAGCGCCATTTGAGCCGCAGAATAATTGCTGACTCCCACCGATTGAATCCGTCCTTTTTTCACTTCTTCTGCAAGAACTTCCATAAAGTCTTTCGTCTTGAGTAGAAATTCTAAAGGCCAGTGAATTTGATAGAGACTAATTTGCTCTGTTTGCAAACGCTCCAGACTAGCAGTTAGGGCATCTGCGATCGCCGATCTCTGCCAACGCCAAGGTAATGGGAAATATTTAGTGGCAATCTGCACTGGTTGGGAAGTTTGCTTGCAAAACTTCCCAATTAAGCGTTCTGACTCACCCAATCCATAGACTTCAGCAGTATCAAAAAATGTGATGCCTGCATCAACAGAAGCTTGAAATGCTTCCGCTACATCTTTTGCCCCAAAGTCCTTGCCGTAAGCCCAAAACAGGGTGTCACCCCATGCCCATGTTCCCACACCTAGCGCAGTTACAGTTGGACCATTGGAGCCGAGCTTAATAGTTTGCATATGTCTTTGATTAAAGATTCAACTTTTCTAAATAATTACTGATGTTACGTGGAAGAAATTCTTGCGATGGCGTAAGTCTAGGGCTGGCACGGGGGCGCAGCCCCTACAAGATCTAAAATTTACAGGTAGGGGCAATCTCCCCGTGGTTGCCCTGTTATGCTAGCAGCAAGAGGTTCATTATCTGAGTTCCAAGTAACATCAGTAATTATAACAATCATCACCAAAAGGATGGCGGCGCGAAGCGCCGCCATCCTCTTTTGGCTTTTTTAGATAATTCGAGTCTTGCCATAGCTTGAGATCAGTTTTTCAAACCATTTTTCTAGGCGATCGCCCCATACTTCTAGAGAATATTCGGCTTCTACTTGTTGACGACAGGTAAAGCGATCAATTTGATCTAATTGGGAAACAGCCTCAATCAGTCCTGAGACATTTCCCATTTCTACGAGAAATCCTGTCTTACCATGCCGAACGATCTCCGTAAGTCCGCCAGAATTGTAGGAAATCACGGGTACACCACAGGCAAAAGCCTCGATCGCCGCATTCCCAAAAGCCTCAACCCAACGGGGTGTCATTAATAAGGCGCTACATTGTCCTAGTTTTTGCTGTAACTCACTAGTAGATAGAAATCCTTCGTAATGAATTTCCGCTTTCGAGAAAAAAGTTTGAATCTGTTGCCAATAGGCTTGATCTTGGATTAATCCAAATACATGTAAAGGTAGTCCTGTAGTTTGAGCGGCTTTAGCAGCATCTTCTAAACCCTTTTCGGGAGAAATACGCCCGACCCATGCAAGACTTGGTTTCTCTGGCTTAGCCACAAAATTATATTGGGTCAAGTCAATGCCTTTACCCATAATCATCAAGCGATCGCCATGACTAAAGGTATCTGCGCAGGCGCGAGTATTCACAGCGATCGCATCAGGGCAAAGCGCGGAAGTTTTCGATACCATCGTATCCATCACAGGCGAGAGCGACGACATGCTGATCCAATGGGCGATCGGGCGGCGAAAAAATGGTGTGAGGTACAGAGGTAGCCAATCATAGGCAAAGTTAAACAACAAATCAAACTGATCCTGTGATTCCCTCGCATAGCTCCACATATTTTCGAGAACCGAGTTTTGAGGAAGGACAACCATATCAGCGCCCACTTGAGTTTGGGCTGAAGTTTGGATGGTTCCTGCTATTTGAGTCAGTTTAGTGACATTGGTAACGGAACCTTCAGGCGCGACGATTTCCACTTCATGCCCTTTAGCCATTAAAGCTTTCGCCGCATTTTGCAATGTCAATTCCACGCCCCCACCGATCCCCGATCCCAAGGCTCCCACAGGAGTAGATAGAAATAGCAATCGATAATTTTTTTTAGTCATATTTTTTTTGGGAAATTTGCGATTAAAGAAGAGGTGGCACTGCCACCTCTTCTTTTACTTCATGCCCATTAGTCCCTTAGTCAGGCGCTTAATGGCGGCTCCTGCCACATCCCGATATCGCATCTCACCACAGAGAATCTTGCCCATGCGCTGACTGGCACTAGGACGCTTCACTCCCATCTTGTAGCCAAAGCTAGGAATGCGATAGAAAATATTGGCAATACGTTGCGCCCATACCATGTCTTCACCCCATTCTTCTTGGACTCTGAGGGTATATTGCTTGAGCGCATCAGTGTTACCACCGATCGCTTCATCGATCGCTTGACCTGCAAACATGCCAGTTAAGAGTGAAGGACGGATGCCCTCAGCCGTGAATGGGTCAACGATACAAGCCGATTCACCTGTGAGTAGCGCATTTTGCGTATGCAGTGGTTGGTGACCATCCCATAGGCAAATGGGATGTCCGAATTGCTTCATGGAAGTGACGTTAATTCCAAATTCCTGAGCATATTTCGCGGCAATCTCCTTGAGATTTTGCTTTTCGCCACCGATAAATGTTCCTGCTCCGATGGAATAACCGTCAGCTTTTGGGAAGTTCCAAATATATCCATTTTGAACAGAGCCAAAATCAAAGTGAGCGGCACTAACATCTGGTGCAGGGTGTGGTGCTTCAACTTCGAGAGCTGCTCCCATACGACGCTTGCGCTCTTTAAATCCTAACCATTTTGCCATGGAGCCTTTTGCCCCATCAGCGGCGATCACATATTTGGCTTCAAATACATCATTTTCGGTTTTGACTAACCAGCGATCGCTTTTCCACTCAATACCCGTAACGCCAGTATTATCACGAAGTTCTACGCCTAGTTTTTGGGCTTGCTGCACAAGGTAATGATCAAAAACATCACGGCGCACCATCCAGACAGGTTCTTTGGTTTCGAGGGCGACGAGTTCAGGATCGCCCATTTGCCATGTGTAGCGAATTTGTTGGACTGTCAGAGAAACTGCTGGCGAAAAGTCAAAGTCAAACCACTCTTGTACCATCGGCGAAACGCCACCACCACAAGGCTTGTAGCGAGGCAGGCTCTCTTTTTCGAGTAGCAAAACCGATCGTCCTCGTTTTGCCAAATGATAGGATGCTGAACCACCAGATGGACCTGCTCCCACAACAATGCAGTCGTACATAAGCAAAAATTTTTAGGTAAATGTACAAGAAAATCCCTTAGATTCTACCCCTAAAAAGTAAAGTAACGTGCGATCGCCTTTTGTCTTAAGCATGTAAGCAAAAGAAAATTATCAATGTCCAGATCCTCGACTTTTTTGGTGAATTTACAAATTGACTTTGCTTGCTTAGAAAAAGTTGGGGTTCTTAACCTGTGCTGCTTAAGAAGCTTGAGGGATTATGATGCGTCAGTTTAGGAATGCGATCGCCCGTCAGTTTCCTGAATTTGCATACCTGCAATAACGGGATCAAAGCCAATAGGAAAATTTGTGCTGACACTATATTTTGCTTGTGTAAACTTGGCTTCTGTAATTACTGCTTCTGACAAGTCCGCACTACTTAGATTTGCGTCGCTTAAGTCAGCTTGCCGAAGTCTTGCCTGTGTCAAATTTGCACCGATTAGAATTGCTCCATTTAGAGAAGCTTTTAGTAAGATCGCCTTTTTGAGAATTCCTCCAGTTATTAATGAACGACTGAGATTTGCACCTGTTAAGTTTGCTTGACTTAGTTCAACCCGATTCAATATTGCGGTTGATAGGTCTGCTTGAAATAAAATTGCTTTGTTTAAATCTGTACCTGTAAGGTCGGCTTTTCTTAGGTTAGCTCTACTCAAGTTAATCTCTTTTAAAACCAATCCACTTAAGTTAGCGCCATCTAGATTGGAGCCTTCAAAGTTTCGTTCACCTTGGTTGTAATGCTCTAGCAATTGTTCAGCGCTATTTACCCTTGTCATGTTGCCAATACCTAGATTATTTATGCTTAAGTGACACTAGCGATCGCCTTGAATTATAGCGGTTTTCTAAATTTCCCTGATATATTTATAGTCAATATTTCGCAACCACAGTCTAGGAAAAGATTTACGGCATGGGTGTAGAGATTAGTTTTGATGCTTATTTAAGGTCAGTGGTGAGTGCTTATCAACAATGGTGGCGCTTGTATACGCTAACGGATGCGACGGGTCAGGAATCGCAAGGGGTGGAGCGTGAGCAGATTTCACCTGCTTTTTTTGATTTTGGCTTAATGGTACAGACGGTAGACAAGGAAAAAGTAGAAAGGCAAAAGGAAAAAGAGGAAGCGGAAAAGGAAAAAATTGAGCGGTTGCCTGTTCTGGAGGGGATCTGTAAGTATGCGGCGGATCATGTGTTGCTAGTGGGTAGACCAGGGTCGGGGAAGTCTACGGCTTTGGCTCGGTTGTTGTTGCAGGAGGCGGAAAATGCGCTAAGCGATCGCAACGCGAAAATTCCTGTGTTGGTGGAGTTGCGGTATTTGCCCTCGGAGGCGAATGAGTCGTCTGTATGCGATCGCATTCTTGCCTTTATTCACAAACATGATCCTGCTTTGGATATCGATGAGGCGGGGATTAAGCAGCTATTGCGTCAGGGGCGGTTGTTGCTGTTGGTGGATGGGGTGAATGAGTTGCCATCGGATCGCGGTCGCGTCATGGTAAATCAATTTAGGGAGCTTTATCAGAAAACTTGTCCGATGATCTTTACGACGCGGGAGTTGAGTGCGGGTGGGGATTTGGGGATTGCGAAGCGGTTAGAGATGCAGCCTTTGACGGAGCCGCAGATGCAGCAGTTTGTGATGGCGTATTTGCCGACGCAGGGGGAGAAGTTGTTGCAGCAGTTGTCGGGACGGTTGCGGGAGTTTGGGCAAACGCCTTTGTTGTTATGGATGCTTTGTTCGTTGTTTCAGCAGTCTGAGCAGATTCCACCGAATTTGGGTATGGTGTTTCGTGCTTTTACGGTGGGCTATGGGGGCAGGATTAAGCAGGATGTGACGCTATCGAAGGATTCGCGGGCATGGTGGGGGCGGTTGTTGCAGTATCTAGCTTTTAAGATGACTTGCGGCGAAAATCTAACGGAATTGCAGGTGGCGATTTCGCGGCGGGAGGCGGAGCAGATTTTGGTGGAGTTTTTGCGGGGGAAGGTGAAATATGCGGATGATTGTGCGGTGCGGTGGTTGGAGGATTTGCTGAAGCATCATTTGATTCAGATTAGCAATGACCGCATTGAGTTTCGGCATCAGTTGATTCAGGAATATTATGCGGCGGAGTGGTTGTTGGAGCTGTTGCCGAGTTTGAGTGATGCGCGGTTACAGCATGACTATCTCAATTATTTGAAATGGACGGAACCTTTGGCGTTGATGTTGGAGTTGGTGGAGAGTGAGGAGCAGGCGGTGCGGGTGGTAAGACTAGCGCTAGAGGTGGATTTGCGGTTGGGGGCGAGGTTGGCTGGGGCGGTGAAGTATGGGTTTCAGGAGAAGACGGTTGGGTTGTTGATTCGGGAAATAGAAGAACGGAAAATTCCTCAGCTATATGCGAACGAACTTTTAGGGGAAACACAATCAGACTTTGTAGTTGAAATACTTATCGCTGCTCTTAAAGATGCAGATTATTATGTGCGAAGGACAGCAGCAGAGGTATTAGGCAATATTGGTAGTAATAAGGTAGTTGAACTACTTGTCGCTGCTCTTAAAGATACAGATGTGAAAAGGATAGCAGGAGAGATATTAGGCAATATTGGCAGTGATAAGGCTGTTGAACCACTAATCACTGCTCTTAAAGGTGTAGATAAGTATCTGCAAAGGATGGCAGCAGAGTCATTAGGCAATATTGGCAGTGATAAGGCTGTTGAACCACTAATCACTGCTCTTACAAATAGAGACGGAGATGTAAGAAGGATAGCAGGAAAGGCATTAATTAAGATTGGCAGTGATAAAGCAGTTGAACTACTCATCGCTGCTCTTAAAAATGCAGATGAAGATGTGCGAATGACAGCAGTAGCAGTATTAGGCAATATTGGCAGTGATAAGGCTGTTGAACCATTAATCACTGCTCTTAAAGGTGCAGATAAATACCTGCAAAGGATGGCAGCAGAGTCATTAGGCAATATTGGCAGTGATAAAGTAGTTGAAGCACTCATCACTATTCTTAAAATAGATGTAGATGTAGATGTAGATGTAAAAAGGATAGCAGGAGAGATATTAGGCAATATTGGCAGTGATAAAGTAGTTGAAGTACTCATCACTATTCTTAAAGATGCAAATGTAGATGTAGATGTGAAAATGATAGCAACAGTGGCATTAATTAATATTGATCTTAAAGATGCTGATGTGCAAAAGACAGCAGTAGAGTCATTAGGCAATATTGGTAGTAATAAGCCAGTTGAACCACTCATTGCTGCTCTTCAAAATGCAGATGTAGGTGTGCGAAAGACAGCAGCAGAGTCATTAGGTAATATTGGTAGTAATCAGCCAGTTGAGCCACTCATCGCTGCTCTTAAAGATGCAGATGCAGGTGTGCGAAAGACAGTAGCGGATGCATTAATCAAGATTGGCAGTAATAAAGCAGTTGAACCACTCATCGCTGCTCTTCAAAATGCAGATGCAGATGTGCGAAGGTTAGCAGCAAAAGTGTTAAGTAAGAATGCTCAATCCGATCGCAACTTATCCACCCTCACCCAACAACTCCCCCATCTCTTCACCCTCATCCCCACAGAATCCAGCCAAGCAGCCCTCTCAGTCATCACCGCCATCCAAGCCCGATGCAAATACTACAACTACGACATAGCCCAAACACCCTTACCCCCCGAAGATAACCCCAACCCCACCACAGGCAACACCTACATCTTCAACGACAAAGTAGACCAAGTAGTTGCTGGAAACCTAACAGTGCATGGTGATAATATTGCCACACAAAACAACCCAAAGACAGCACCTGAATCCTAACCAACCACCAAACATTACCCAATAAGAAAAATATGACCTTTAACTTCAACGCCCCCGTAGGACAAGTCATCGCAGGCGATCAAACCGTCACAGGCGACAACATCGGCACACAAAACAACTACTACGGCACAGACGACCCCAACACCCAACAACTAGCCAACGAACTCGTTGAAATCCTGCAAGGAATCGTCCCCCAAATCTCCGATCCCACCAGCGAAGCAGGCAAAGAAATCATCACCGCCGCCGCAATGGAAGAGATAGAAAACAAACCAACCCTTAAAGATCGCCTAGTTGCTGCATTTAAAGCAGGTGCATTTGAAGCCATCAAAAAAATTGCCAAAAATGATTTTGTTGAAGTCTTCCTTACCGCCTTCAAAGCAGGACTTGAAGCCAAACCTAAGAAGTAAAGTTTCAATCATTCAATAACAAATCACTTAAATAATTATGCCTAAACGAACCATTACCTATCTATCCCCACTCGATGCCCTCATCGCCGTTGCCAAAAGACTTAGCATCTACGAAAATCAACACAAACTCGAATCCGAAGAATTTTTCCATCAATATCGCCAAGGAAAAATATCAGATGAAATTGAATTTATCGAATGGGCAAACGACTATCAACACTATCTCGCCTTGCGTCAGGAAGTAGAACAAGATCAACGCCCTGAATGTATAGGCATGGGCGACAGTGGCATGAACAACCTATCCGAACGAGTTGACGAGCTACTTTATGCCGATCATCAAGCCCCATCTCCCATTAAAAAACGTCGAGTAGGTATATTAAAAGGTACATTCGTTTTGCCATTACCCGATGACTTTGATGAACCCCTAGAAGACTTTCAAGAATATTCATGACAGTTCAATTCAAATAGTAAATCATCATGAAAACCGCAACCATCTCCCGCCATGTCACCCGTAACCCTGAAATCCTCTCAGGCGAACCAATTATCGATGGAACCAGAACACCCGTTAGAGCGATCGTTGAAAACTGGCGCTTAGGAGTTAGACCAGAAGAGATTCCATTACACTTACCACATCTCAATCTCGCACAAATCTTTGATGCCCTTAGCTTTTACCTAGACAACCAAGCAGAAATCAACGAATACATCGAACGCAATCACGTCCCCGATGAGCTAGTGCATCCACTTATCAAAGCAAGATTAAATCAAAGATGACTATTTTTGCTCAAATTTACATCGATGAAGATGTGGATATTCTAGTTGCTACCCTACTCATCGCTAGAGGATTGGACGCAACCACAGCAAGACAGCAAAAAACTTTAGGCGAACTCGATCCCCAACAACTAGCATTTGCAGCATCAATGGGGCGTTGTATGCTAACCCACAACCGACTCGATTTTGAGAAACTACATACGAGTTATGTCTTGAATAACCAGACACATGCAGGAATCATCATCGCAAAACGGAGAAATCCCTATGAAATTGCTGAAAGGGTTGCCATGCTTCTTGACACCTTGACAGCCGATGAAATTGCAAATCAATTGCTTTACATTTGATCGGGATCAATTAAAGCTGATTGTCTATGAACCCATCCCTGAGGAGATAATCAAATGGATAAACTAGAAAATTACCGTCTATACATTCAAAATCTTCTGGAAAAGCATAGCCATTTTAAAACTCAAGACGATGTACAGAGTGAGTTGATTTTTGACACCGTGCGCGATCGTTATCAGTTAATGCGTATTGGCTGGAAAGGCTTGAAGCGTGTCTATCATACTGTTCTGCATTTTGGCATCAAAGATGGGAAGATCTGGCTACAGCAAAATATAGCAATGTAAGTTTTGCTTAGGACATAAAACCCAAAAGATGAGTGGCAGCGCTTCGCGCTGCCACTCATCTTTTGGGTTTTGATTTGTCCTAGCTATCTCTTACGTTGCTATACAACTGATATTGACGTGGGACAAGAGTTACTAGAATTCGGTATTCCCAAAGAAGACATAGTGCTGGGTTTACACCCTCCCTACAAAAGACCCTACACAGGCTATGGAAGCTTAAACATATGTCCAAACGAACCCATTACCTATATATCCTCGATGCCCTCATCGCCTTTGTCAAAAGACTTAGCCTCTACGAAAACCAATACAAATAGAAATCCACCCAAAGCCATCGCACCGTCAGGAACATCAGTTACCGCAACGAGATCCGCTTCTTCAACCCCATCAACCGCCCTAATCTGTTTCAGCAAATTACGAGCCGCCGCTTGTAAATCCTCAGCCTCTAGAGAGGAATCCGCTAACTCCAAGTTAACGCAAATCTTAGAATCCATAAAATTCATCGATTTTCTAACAATTTAATGAAATCTAGCTTGCCAGAAAAAATTTAAGTTATCCATGTTGAAGTATGGCTGTCGCCAATCAAAAGCCCAAAGATGAGGTATGGCGAGAAGCTCAGCACCTCATCTTTGGGCATACAATCTAGATATCTAGATAGCGACGAATTGGAGTCATATCTAGATGTGTTTCGATTAAATCTGCCATATGGTTATAAAGATTTTGCTGATGTTCTTGCCAAGACTGAGATGAAGATTGATGTTCAGAAATATTAGCCAGTTGAGTTAAAGCTTTGCGGACATTTGCTGATTCAAATAAACCATGTAAATAACTACCCCAGACCCGATCGCATTGCATTCCTTCATTACGAAACTCGCGATCGCCTTGCACTTGCAACAAAGGCTGGATTTGCGAAGATTCACTTCTATCAATTAATTTGGTAACGCCCATATGAATCTCATAGGTCATCCATTTATCGATAGATTGCGACCTTTGCCAAATCGCTTGTACCTGACGCACCTGTTTAGTTGCCATAAATTCGGTACTAATTGGTAATAGTCCCAAACCTTCTACTTCCCCTGACGAACCAGCCACACCTGCGCGATCGCATAGATATTTCCCTAACATCTGATAACCACCGCAAATCCCTACAATAGTTACACCGCAACGATGGGCTGTGAGAATTGCATCTGCTAGTCCTGTAGTTCGTAACCATTGCAGATCGCTAAGGGTGTTTTTGCTACCTGGGAGAATAATTATCTTCGCATTGTCTAAATCAGCAATAGTTTTCACCCAAACAGTTTCTATTCCTAAATCTAATTGCCAAGGCTGACTATCTTGGGAATTGGACAAATGGGGAAATCTAATCCATGCAATCTTTGCACCTTGCCCTTTAGCTTCGGCTTCGCTACATAGACTATCTTCGCTCTCAGGTTGCAAATCTGAAGCATAGGGAAGAACTCCTAAATAGGGAAGATTTGGTATGTGCTTATGGAAGTACTTTTCGGCATCACTAAACAATCTTAAATCACCACGAAATTTGTTGACAATAAAGCCTAATCCTAAATCCTTTGCAGTTTCGGGTAGAAGCTGATTTGTGCCAATTATCTGAGCAAATACACCACCCTTCTCAATGTCACCAACAAGAATCCAACGCCCTTGTAAATGGATGATTGGGCGTAAATTCACAAGATCGCGATGCATGAGATTGAGTTCTACGGGACTGCCCGCACCTTCTAGGAGCAAAACATCACAGCGATCGCGCCAATATTCGAGGGTGTCCCGCACAGTCTCCCAGAGGGTTTCGATATGCTGGTAATAATCAATTGCCGCAATATGTTGACGCGCTTCACCTAATAGAACTAGTTGTGAAGTTCCATTTCCTGATGGCTTTAACAGAATTGGATTCATTTCTACGATTGGACGCATCCCACAGGCGATCGCTTGGACAGCTTGCGCCCTTCCTATCTCTCCACCCTCCAAGGTGACATAGGAATTGTTCGACATGTTTTGGGCTTTAAATGGAGCGACTTTCACCCCATTGCGCCGCAGCCATGCTCCTAAAGCTGTGACCATCCAGCTTTTTCCAGCATTAGATGAAGTTCCTAAAACAGAGATGGCTTTCATAAATATCAAGCTAAGGTAATTCTTTTTTATTACTGATGTTACATGGAATGAAGATTGCCCTCACCCCCCACCCCCCTCTCCTCTCTGGGAGAGGGGGAGCAAAACCCAGAAAATTCTTGTTCCCCTCGCCCTTTGGGAGAGGCGCTAGGGGTGAGGGCAATCAGTTATAAGCAAGGGTGCGCCCCTGCGAGGCGCACCCTTGCTTATCTATTTAAGCTTTATGCTGCAAAAAACCAACTAAACTTTGTAAAAAAGTATTACTAATTGGTGGTCGCTCTGGAGCATTGCTGACCTGTCCATTAGTATCCCCAGCGATCGCAATAGTATTATCCGTATTATTAGATTTACTAGACATTTCCATATCAATATCAGGAACTTCCTCTACCAGTCCCACTACAATCAATCGAAATGCTATTTGTTGAGCCTTAGCGATCGGTAAACTAAGTTGTTCTGCCATTTTTTTGATGCTTGTGTAACCATCCGCCAGTGACCATACTTGCGTCTCATTATTATCCAAACGTAATGGAGATTGACCAGAAATAATATTGAATAAAGTCGAATTTGCTTCAGGTAACTTACTTTCGAGAATATTCCAATCCTTGAGACTGCGTAATCCCATTAGTGTCGTTTCCGTAGCAGGTAAACTTAAGCCTGTCATTTCCGCTTTAGGCAAATTTGCATTGGCATCAAAGCGAAATAAACCTGTCTCCACCTGAAAGAGAGCACAAACTTGTCGAAGTACTTGAACACTAAATAATAGTTTGAGTTGATCTGGCTGCAATATACCCAATGATTTTAGATTGAGTCCTAGAAGCGCATCCTCTTTGATCAAGCGTTCTAGTTCTACTCTTTGGGTGTCATTCAGCCAACCTCTTTGTTCAATCAATCGCACTAGTCCACGATTATCTAAGCGATCGCCTGCCGCGACAACTCTTCCATTTTGGAGCCAAATATGCCGTAAAAAAGGTTTTCCCGTCTGTACATTTTGGGGATCTCTAATCGTTAAGATGCCAGTTTTTTGTCCTTGATCCAAAAACTGAAATATCTCTGGGAGGGAAAACTCAGATAAAGAGCCTGTAATTGCCATAACTGTAAATTAGAGAGTAAATGCTTAGAGCTATAGTCTATGAAGATTTGGATTAACTTGTTTTTGGCTGTTATGTAGCTAGAATAAATAACTCAGATCAAGCAGCAGTCCTTTGCATATAGTATTGCACCAAAGCAACGATCGCCTGAATAACTGTATCGCGCTCATCTGCATTCAAAATGATGACTGGGGGTTGATTTTTCTCATCGACAAAACCCAAGGCAAGCTTGATATTTTCACTTGACCATGCACCCTCACAGTCCATGTGGGTAATCCCAATGATGTAAGGAATCTGCACCCGTCGATTCATATAACTCAGAATACGCCTTGCATAACGAAACTCATGGGGACGATGGGCGGCGACTAGGAGAATGAATGCATGGGCTTTGCGAATCAAAATATCCCACATAAAGTCAAATCTCTGTTGTCCGGGAGTTCCATAAATATGTAAAGCCATCTCAGGACCAAAGGTCAATCTACCAAAGTCCATCGCGACCGTAGTTTTATGTTTTATTTCTGCTGTTTCATCTGTGGCGCTGCGATCGGTATCAACAACATCGATTTCACTAACTGTCCGAATAAAAGTTGACTTCCCCGCCCCAACAGTGCCAGCTACAACCAAACGCATAATTTCCATAAATTTTTTTATTCTTTGCCTATAGCTACCTAATTCTGACACAATTTTCACGGACGCATAGCATCCGTGAAAATTCAACTAGAAAATTTAACTAGACAAGAGCCGCCTTCAGATCACCAGTCACTCGCTTGATCTCCAGCATCAACAAACCTTGCTTTGCAGCCTTGCTTGCTAATACCAACAGTACTGCTTCTTCGCCGCAACTGGTCAAGATGCCATAACCTTTGTCGCCTTCAACGAATAGGCGATCAATCCCACCTCTAGCTAGCTCATTACCAATGCGCTCACCAAGAGATAGCATTGCGGCTGACATCGCTGATACTCTCTCTTCGTCCATTCCACTTGGTAAAGTAGAAGCTAGAGGCAAACCATCGGGCGATACTAGGGCTGCTCCTTGGACATCACTGGTGCTGGTTACGAGATTTTGTAAAATACTTTCCAGCTTCGCAACGTTAATACCCATTATCTTTCTCCTTGTTTTGAATTTTGAATTATTTGTAGATTTAATTTTGTAGACTTAGTGAAAAGAGTATGCAGCTAACCGATAACCTCATACTCGATCACATCATGGGAACCGCCACGCAAAACAGATTCTGTTTGCTTACCACGCAGACGTTTTCCCTCAAGCTGCTCCAGCACACCTTGAATTGCTCCCAGTGTAAAAGTCAGTTTACGAGGGGAACCTTCGGTTTCACCAGCAGAGCAAATTGTTTCTCGACAGAAGACTTTGATTGATGCATCGGTTTCCTCAATATTGTCTACAATGCAAAGCCTAGTCCCATCTTTACCCAAAGCTTTTTGAAGAAGGAGAACAAGTTCGTCATGAGCAACATTTTTCCCTTTAACTCCAAGCTGTTCGGCAAGTTGCTTGCCGCGATTGCGACCTGCGGAGATCAGCGCGATCGCGGCGGCCTTTTCGCCTAGGGCTTCTTCAGTCCCAGTCACTACCGCTTTAAAACAAACAATACTACTAAATTCACCAAGTTCAGTACGCATAATAACCTCAATATTTTTTTAAATGGCATTCCTATTTCATGCCTGCTGCCCCCGTAGAGATCATACGCTTAAACAACCCTTCAGTCCAGCCAGTTTCCCTGAGAACAGCCTGTGAAGAAACTTCAACATAAGCTTGTTCAATGAAAGCAAGATCGATCATGCAGATTCTACCCAATGACTCCCGCAAGTCATCACTAAGCCCTGACGACTTAAGTTGTTTGCCAACTTCATTAACAACAGTTGCCATCGCAGGAACAACATGCTGTGGTCCGATCCCGATCTGCACATGCACTAATCCAATCCGCCAACGACGCGCAGCATAGGCGCTTCCCCAATTATCCATACCTGTAAACATTTCCCCAAACCACTCAATGAAGGTTTCATTTAAGCGGTGCATTCTTCCTTCCTTAGCATTAAGGATTTCATTCATTTCGGGATCGCGAGCAAGGTAGGCATAAAAGACTTCTGCCATTTGCAGTGCGATCGAGCTTCCCCATGCAGCATTTGCTTTGAGTATAGCTTTGTCAGAATCTGAGAAAGCTATACGTTTCTCCATCGTTGTCATGAACACTTGAGGATCGAGTACCATAGATGATTCACTCTTTAGGATAGTTAACTGAGAAACTTTTAGGAGAGATATTATCTAAACCTTAAATTATTGTTAATCAAAACAAGCGCGAAAACCTTTTTTAAGGTTCGCAGAATCATGAGGATTAATTATGATGCTTAACTTGCCCGTAGACTTCACCTAAATTAAGGTTTGTCATTTCCCCTTCCCGAAACTAATTATCACTCTAATATGGTTACTTATAAAATAAATGCAACATAAGGTAATAATAAAATTTATACCAAAAATGGCGTAGCCATTTGTAGCCACTTTATGTTTTGGAAAATCTTACTATGTATAGTTTTCAATTCGTAAAAGTGTCGTTATGTTTTTGTGAACTGGTATATTGTTGGATAGGAAATGAGGATCTGTTTAATATACAATTATATTGTTTGGGCGTTACTTGAGCGCATTTTAGAATGGCTGTAGATACAAAACAAGAGCAAAGCATTCGTGAAGTTGTTAATAGATTTGAAACATTATTGTCAGAATTTATTAACAATAAAAATGAGCGTAGGAATGAAATCGACCAAGTATATTTTAATCATGCGATTTCCAAGGCTGTGCTTCGTTATATCAAAAATTATGTAGAATCTTATACCGCTATTCAAGTAATTGGCACTCAAAGATCCACTTCTTTCGCTTCAATTTATATTGCTCAAAAACTTCAAGCCCATACTTCCATTCGTAGTTTTGAATCAGTGGATGATCTGGAGGAGGCATTTACTCGCGATCTCCAGAGAAGTGCATCCTGTAAAGGTCATAATTTGTTGGGTTTGAATATTGCCAATGAAGAAGAATATCTCATGGTATTGGGGCTACCTGCTTCTGGTAAAACCACTTATCTAAAACATATTGGATCTGAAGCTTTACGCTATCCTAAGGGTCGTTACAAGCACGATGTTGTACCTGTGTTTTTACAGCCCCATAAATTCTATCGTGATACCGATACTTTATTACAGGCGATCGCAGAAGAGTTTGAGAAATGTGGGTTTCCCATTCCACGCAAACTAGCGCTATGGATGTTAGAACAGGGCAAGTTAATAATTTTGATTGATGGACTGAATGAGTCCGCTCTATCTCATAATCAACTTTCCCATCTGATCAAAGAATTTGTAAACGCCTATCCACGTAATCGCTATATTGTTTCTAGTCGTTTAGATTCCTATGAAAATAGTTTTGGTCAATTTCTAGAAGTTGAACTTCAGCCTTGGGGGGATCTGCATGTGCAGGAATATATTCATAGGTGGTTTGCTCTCAATCAAGCTTTTAAGAATGAGTCTTCTCACGATGAAGCTAATAACAATGCCTCGGCAATGGCTCAAAGGTGTTGGGAGATTTTGCAGGTCAATATGATCGCTAGGGAATTAGCAAAATCACCGTTGAGTTTATCCCTGCTCTGCCTACTGTGCGATCGCCGTTATAGTTTACCCAGTAATGTTAGTGGACTTTATCAAAAAAGTATTCAGTTACTAATTGAAGAGCAGTTATTTAATCAACAGCTAGATAATATCGAGGATTGCAGCAGTCTTAGCGTTGTTGTTTTGGAACTAATACTGGCTAAAATTGCCTACAGAGGCTTTGAAATCTGCAAGCTAACATTACCTTTAGAGGTTGTGACAGTTTATATAGAAGACATGCTTACTAACTATTTTCAAGATCTTCAAGAACTATCCACTGATTTTGTGTTCAAGATTTTGAAGAAAATTGGAATTTGTAAAATTATTAATTCTGAAAGTGGAGCTAGTTTTAGCTTTACCCATATTAATTTTCAAGAATATTTTGTCGCTATATATATACACAAACATAATCAAACCAAAAATTCAGTTGTTAATCATCTTCACGATCGCCATTGGCAAAATGTTTTCCTTTTCCTAGCAGGAATGATGAGCGGTAATGTAGAGGAACTATTAATCGATATAGAGTTTCAGGCTGCTCAATATATTGATGCATCGAAACTAACTAATCTGCTAATTTGGTTAGAGAAAGTAGCTGTTAACTCTTCAGGTGACTTAAAGAACATATCCAAACGAATTGCGACATTGTTTCTTGCTCGTCCACGTTTTTTGACGGAGCTTGCACCTGCTCTAAGTTTGACAAGAATGTTGTTTTTGGCACGTAACCTCTATGGGATGTTTGATTCACCCCTAAATTTTGACAAGATTTTTGAGGCAGAACTCTCTCTGAGTCTTGCTCAAGCTCTAGATTTTGATAGTTCCACAGAACTTGATTTGGCGATGCAACTTTGTTCTAACTTAGAACAGTCTTTACTTAAGGTTGACTATGACCCAAGCCAAATTAACTTTAGAGCTTTGAGCGAAAACTTGAATGAGTTGTATACGCAAGCCCCTAGCTATGATCAACCCTTTGATGTGCGATTACAGTTTCGCAATCAGATTAGTCGCACTTGGTTGCAAACTCTATATCTTCCATTGGATTCCAATCAGCTTTCATATCAAGAAATCACAAACCTAGAGAACTATCTCTATGCAAATTTGTTAATGGTGCAATGTAAAAACGAGGCGATCGCTATTTCTCGAAAAACTTGGCAAGAGATTGAATCACGGATGCTAAGAATCACAAATTAAATAGAACTCATTATTGTTGAGGTGAGCAAAATCTATCTCAACAATAATTGTTTTTTGAATTGAGCAACTTCTATTCTCGAACTAATGATGATCGCTTTAAGCCCATTCTTAGATTTACATCTAAATGGAATAAATGTAAATTTGCTAATTTTAGTCTTGGCAGCTAGTCTCGATCGCCTAATTGGCGATCCCGTCAATTGGTTACATCCTGTGCAGGTGATAGGCTGGATTATCTCGCAGTTTACTAATTTGGTGCTGATCAAAGATCCTGTCACGAATACCCGCATTCCTCGCTTCACGCCACTAATCATGAAAATGTTAGGCGTAATTTTAGGGGTAAGCATAATCTTAGGAAGTGGAATTGTCGGCTGGTCAATCGCGATCGCATCAGCGCAAGTCCATCCTCTTTTGGCGATCACAGTTTCTAGCATCTTACTCGCCGCCTGTTTTGCAGGTCGCAGTCTTCGTGATGCCGCCGAGTCGGTGTTAGCGGTTTTGCAAACTGGAAATATTGAAAACGCTCGTCAAGAGTTAAGTCGTTATGTGGGGCGTGACACGGAAGATTTGACAGAATTAGAAATTTTACGGGCTGTGTTAGAAACTGTCACCGAAAATGCGATCGATGCTGTTACTTCGCCGTTGTTTTATGCCTTGATTGGTTCGGTACTGTTTGATTATGGCGGTGTTGCCCTTGCGATCGCCTACAAAGCATCTAGCACCCTCGACTCAATGGTGGGATATCGCGAAGCACCCTATAACGATCTTGGCTGGTTCAGCGCTAAAACCGATGATGTGCTTACTTGGTTACCTTGTCGATTAACAGTGATCACTTTAGCTTTACTCTCAGGGAAACCGATTTATGTTTGGCAAATCTGCCAACGTGATGCTAAGAAAGACCCTAGCCCCAATTCAGGTTGGAGCGAATGTGTCTATGCCGCGATCTTGCAAGTGCAGCTAGGTGGCGAAAATCGCTATCGTGGACTTGTCAAACAAAAGCCTTTATTGGGAGATGCCATAGCGGCGATCTCTGCACCTAAGATTTCACAGGCTCTCAAACTAACGAGTATCTGTTTTCTAATTTGGCTAATTGGTGGGGGAATGGCTCTTCAAACTATTTACTAATACTATTTACTAATTTGCCGACATTCATCACTAGATACTGATTGAACACTACCGTCAGGAAGCTTTTTAACACAGGCAATATCTCTTTCGGCGGCAAAGAATGTATAGGCAATAACCCCAGAAAGCACGATTAAAGATACAGGAACTAGCACATTTAAGGACAGCCATTTGGGGCGTAATTTCTTTTTAATACTGGCTAGTTTTTTCTGAACTGATAAAATATTGGGATGTTTATCATCAAGCGATCGCTTATAAATTTTGATCGCCTGTTCATAAAGATTTTTGACTTCTTGATAACGCTTTTGAGGGTAGTACATTGCTGCTAAATCTACTAAACTAGCCGCAACTTCTGGATGATCTGTACCTAACACCTTTTTTTTGATTTCTAAGGCTTGTAAAAACAAGGATTCTGCTTTCTGGTAAAAGGCTTGGGCATTATAAATTGCGGCTAGATCTAACATTGCTGATGCTACGTCAGGATGCTCTTCACCTAATGCTTGCTTACGAATAGCGATCGCCTGCAAAAATAATGGTTCTGCTTTAACAAAATCATTTTTTGAATAATTAAATACCGCCAGATCAATCAAGCAATTTGCAACACTAGGATGCATCTCTCCATAAGACTTTTGCGTTACCACTAAAATTTGTTGGAGTGTACCTTCAGCAGCATCTGTATAACTTCCTGATTTAAGATAAAGTTTAGCTAACTTTTTTAAGCTATCTACAAAAACATCTATGTTGCCATTAGCATAGGGGGGGACTGGATCAATTCGATAGTAAGCCATACTATCGCTGCTCAACACAATTTCGTCGCCATGCATCAGTACCCAATGATCTCGACGCTCACCGTTGATTTGTATACCATTCGTACTTCGCCCTTTTTCGGGATTCCCATCACTCAGCCGAAATAATTGAAACAAAGGTGGATCGATCAATATGCCCGTTAAAGTTGCGTGTTGACGAGATACCAACTGAGAATGCACCACAATATCATTTTCAGGAGATCTCCCAAGACTATAGAATCGAGCATCTAGCAAGACTCCTTTTATTCCTTCGGGGTCTTTAACCACAAAGGAGTGCTCGAATTGACTGCCTTCAACTACGGTTGCATCTTGGGGAATGATGGATCTGTTAGTCATAGTAAGAGGGGCGATAGCTAATTACGAAGAGCGCAATAGTCAGAATATTCAGATAATTAACAATTATGACATTTATTAAAACTAACCTACCCACAGCAAACTTGCAAGCAGCAATACTGAGCTATTTGGCTGAAGCAAGTAGATACGACTCTTTGCGTAACAGCTACTTGTTTTACAAAACCCCAAATTACTAATCAAACGCAAACCAAGAACTTTTTTAAAAGTGTTGTAAAGCAACACTTTTAAAAAAGTTCTTGGTTTGGATTTAAGCGCAAAGTGCTATAACAATTTTGGGTTTTATGCGCTCTTAAAAAAGCGAATAATTTCGCGAACATGCTCTAAAAATTGACTATCGGTACTGAGTTGGGCGATCGCTTGGCGAGATTCTCGAACTAAGCGCTCATGATCTCGATCATTGGTAGCACGTAAATCTTCAAGATTTGCCCCTAATCGCGATAAATCTTTGCGTGTTTCCTCAGAAAACTGTGCATATTTGGCAACCCATGAATAGGGATTTTCGCTGCTGAGTTGCTCGTTAATTTGTCGTACTGATTCTTCCAAATTGGCAAACCTTTGTCGTAACTCCATCACATCTTCGCGAGGATAATCAATTTGCTGGGAAATCGACCGCAATCGTTGGGATATATACTCATAGGCGCTAATAGCAGGACGTAATATCGTCAATAAAAGTGCAGCGATCGCCCCCACATACCCAATAGTGCCAACGCCACTCGAGGCTGAAACATAGAGCGCGATCGCTGAAATCACATGTAATCCCAGTGCTAATCCTAGGGATTTTTGGGCAAGCGATTTGACATAAGGTAATTGGTTATCATCGACATTAATACCTTTTTCCTTAGAAATTGTTGCTTGGTTGAGTACTGCCTTGGACTGAAAATAAACATTCCAAGGCACAGTGACGATGATAATCAACCACACAAAAATGCTTGCGCCAATTACCCAATCAATAAAATTACCAAATGGCAAATTTAACCATTGAGTCAGTCCAAATCCTGCCAGAAATATCAATAGTAAACCGCCAAGCCAACCAATAAAATTACCCATAGGGTTGTCTGCATATAGCTAAAGTCTACTTGCATTATGCCAAAAGATAAAAAGCGGCGCAGCGCGCCGCTTTTTATCTTTTGTTTCGATAATCCTAATTAGGGAATTTTTGTGGAAACTGTGCAGTTTCTACATTTAAAGCAACTGTTTGACCAGCTCGCTTAACTTCCATACGGATTTTGTCACCGACAGCGCGATCTTCTACCAATTGGGTAACTTGATCAGCACTCAAAATTTCCTTGTCATTAAATTTGACAATCACATCACCACGCTTAGCGCCTGCTTTTGCCGCAGGAGAGTCATCAACGACTCTGGTAATCAATACGCCCTTATCTTCAGAGATTTGGATACCAAACTCAGTGTCTTGATTGACCTGCTTTTTGACATTTGGATCAACCGTTACCATTTGAATACCAAGATAAGCACGGCTGACTTTACCATTCGCAATTAGTTGCTTAGCAATGCGCTGAGCCGTTTCAATCGGAATTGCAAAACCTAAACCCTGCGCACCTTGAATGATTGCGGTGTTGACCCCAATAACTTCGCCATTTTGATTAAGCAAAGGACCACCTGAGTTACCAGGATTAATCGCCGCATCGGTTTGAATGAAGCTAACCCGCTTATCAACACCGATTTGTCCACTATTACGACCGATCGCACTGATGATGCCAGCGGTAACTGTATTGTCTAGTCCAAGTGGATTACCGATCGCAATCGCCCAGTCCCCTGGTTGTAAATTTGCAGAACTGCCGATGCTCACGGTAGGTAGATTGTCTGGTTTAACCTGCACGACAGCAATATCAGTTAGTTCATCACTACCCAATACCTTCCCTTCAATCTGGCGACCATCTTTGAGAATTACAGTGACCTTATCTGCGCCACTAACAACGTGGGCATTGGTGATAATGTCCCCCTCTTTATTGATGATAAAACCAGAGCCAGTACCCCGCTCAACTCGTTCTTTGGGCATACGGCGTAGTTGATCACCAAAAAATTGGCGAAACATAGGATCTTCGAGAAATTCCTGAGGAATTTGTTGATTGCTTGCCACAGTACGAGAAGCATTGATTCTGACTACTGCGGGTCCAGTGCGATTAACGGCTTCCACCACATAATTGCGGGGGACGGTAATCGATTTAACCCTGTCACTCTCTTGTGCGATCGCTGGTGATATTGATGCAACTTGAGTTACGGGCGTAACTACTGTTGTATTTGGCGATCGCACTCCAGATACAACCGCCCAAGCTCCCAAAATTACACCTAAAAGGAGCATCGAAGCATAAATCAAAGGTTGCTTGTAACGAGATTTTTTGTTTGAGTCTCTCATAGCTATTTCCGCGACCAATAATATCTAAATTCTACTAAAGATTTTTTGTCATGTTAATCTTTGCCACCAGACGGAAAACCGTCACCTATAGCTGTCGCCCGTCTTGTTAGGACATGAAACCAGAAGACGAGTGGCGGCGCGAAGCGCCACTACTCGCTTCTTGGGTTTTGATTTGCCCTAATACAACCGACTACAGATATATAACAGATGTATAAATTAGACATTATTTTAAAGAATAATGCATCACCCACCAGAGCCGATTTAAATGACCAATTCAAATAAATTGTGAGAGCGCACCCGTCAGGGCGTACTCTCACTTTAGGTAATTATTTAGAACTCATCGATTTTGGCAAAGGCACAAGCGGCTCTTCCATAGCAATTAAGATGGGTTCTTCTTTTACTTGGGTAGGAACCTTGATGTTATTTGTGACTGGGCTAAATTGAGGACTAGAGTTAAAGGTAAACATCGAGCCGAATACCCCAACCACAGCCGCCACAGATATCCCAATACCTGCTAATTTCCATTTACGACGCTGCGATCGCTTATCAATCTCGGCAAAGACACGATTAATCATCACATCTGTTTCTGTTTTAACAGATGAGTGGGCTGCCACAGGTACTGGCAAATCAATTAAGGATTGACGTAGCTTTAGTTGTTGTTGATAGAGGCGACGGAAATCAACATCATCGGACAACCATTGTTCGACAAGTTGCTCTTCAGCTTCAGTTACTTCGCCATCTATATACGCACTGAGTAACTCAAAGCGCTCCTCTGGAATAATCATAGAACTATTAAAAATTTGGTTAGCACTCATAACTTAAATACACCCCTCGTTACATATTTGACAAATAGGGTTGTAATTGCGCTTGTAGCTTCAATCTTGCTCTAGCTATACGTGATTTTACTGTACCAAGCGATACACCTGTTAGCTCCGAAATCTCTTCGTAAGATAAACCTTGAATTTCCCTCAAAACGATGGTTTCACGGAAACTAGAAGGCAAATCTTGAATGGCTTTGCGAAGTTGTTCATAAAACTCCTGCGTAGACATGTTTTCGATCGGGCTAGGGGCGGCGCTAGGTAAGTCCCAATTCATCTCATCACCATCACCAGACATAAATGGTGCATCGAGGGAAACTGAGTTGCCAACTCGTTTGCGCTTACGCAATTCGTCATAGAACAAATTAGTGGCAATCCGACTCAGCCAACCACGAAACTTTTCAGGCTCTTGTAAGCGCTTGATATTTCGGTAAACACGCAACCATACTTCCTGAGCAAGGTCAGCACGATCTTGCCAGTCAGGAGCGAGTTTGTATAGAACTTGATCGACATAGGATTGATTACGTCGCATAAGTTCTGCAAACGCAGACCTACTGGTTTGCGCTTCGGTTTGGCACAGTTGTACCAGTTCAACGATGGGGAGCTTATCAACGGACACGGAGTTGGAGGGCTTGTACCCTCCGATGCTGGTTGACCAAGATAGGCTATAACTCATCAATTACTCGCTCCTACTGGACTTGAATCTGCACATGACTAAATGTCTGTGTTTTTATGTTCAAGTTTTAGGACGGAGAATTATAAAAGTTTGTTCCTATCAAAATAGAGCTTTACTTGATATATAGCACTTTGCCAAATGAATAAAATCATCGCAAAGTACTTCTAAGTATCGATATTTAAAGATATTTCAAGAGGGATAATAGCAGTTAGTTTGGGTGTTTTTGCTAATTAGTAGGTTTCCTTAGATTTTTCACCTAATTTTTTTACTTAAATTTATTTGGTTTTACTTATGCAGCGATCGCAGTGGATATCAGTTTTGACAGGCGTTGTCGCCGTAGTTTTGGGTGTGGGCTATTTGATTTTGGTACAAATACTTGATTGGCGCGGAGGCGAAATGTTACCTGCCCCTATCGATTTGTCCTCAGCTATTCACAATTTCTTGCAAACTTAAAAAGTCAAAACATCCAGCAAAGCTGGATGTTTTGACAATCAAGCCGATGAAACTAACCAGAAAAGGTCATTACAGTGTGAAGGCGATGCTCGATCTGGTGGTTTGGGCAAAACGCAAGCCTGCCTCAGTCCGCGAAATTAGCGATCGCCAGTCCATCCCTGCCCCATATTTAGAAAAAATTTTGATTGCTCTTCGTCAAGCAGATTTGGTGGAGTCAATTCGTGGCGTACAGGGAGGCTATAGGTTAAAGCGATTGCCCAAAGACATCTCTCTTGGCGAAATTTTATCAGCGGTTGGCGAAGATACCTATCCTTTGCCCAGACTCAAGCCACAGGAAAAACTCGCCTCTGATTGGGTAACATTTGCCCTATGGCAAAGACTTGACCGCAAGCTTAAGGATGCTTTGTATAGTATTTGTTTAGAAGATTTATATTACGATGCCCGCAGTTGGCAAGCATCTCAAGGACAAAGTGCAGGATTTATAGTTTAAATAAGCGAGCAGAGATCGCTTATTTAAGCAGATTTAGAGCGAATTTGGCGCATGAGGTTAGCCATCTCGATCGCCGCCATACCAAACTCCCAGCCTTTATTTCCCTTGATGCCAGCGCGTTCTAAAGCCTGCTGCATCGTGTCAGTGGTCAAGACCCCAAAAATAATTGGTACACCAGTCTGAAAAGAAGTTGCAGCGACTCCCTTAGAAACCTCATTAGCCACGTAATCAAAATGGGGAGTGTCACCACGAATGACAGCACCTAGGCAAATAATTGCGTCATAACGACCTGAATCTGCTAATTCTTTTGCCACCATTGATATTTCGAGACTTCCTGGAACCCATGCATAATCAACTTGGCTACCAGTCTCTGAAACATCAACACCATGTCTCAATAGTGAATCTTGACATCCTTGGAGAAGCTTACCGACGATCAGGTCATTAAATCGAGCTACCACGATCGCAAAGCGCAAACTATCTGTATTGGTAAAGCTACCTTCAAAAACGGTCATAGAATTTTAATTTGTAGCAATTTTCAAATATTAATCAAAATTAAGCAAAGTAAAAGTTTTACAACGCCTTGCTTAGCAAGGCGTTGTAAAACTTTTTGGGGGCTTTATTAGCTATGTCTAAGCTACAAAAGCATTCAAAATGCCGATGACAATTACAAATGCTAACCAAATCAAAGAGCCAAGAAATAACAGAGGCTTTGTTTGGTTCCAAGAGCTAGGGGATGCGTAAGCAACAGGTACACCAATCACCAAAACGAAGGAAAACAATACAAAAGCTGCCAATAAAAGTTGGAATAGAATAGTCACTTTATTTAAACTCCGAATACTAAAACAAGATACTAAGACAAATCCTTTACACCAAATTAGCAGAAAATGCGTCTCTCTTAAGGTTTGAAGTAAATGGTGCTTCAGCACCATTTACTTCAAATTACAAAGCGCCTGCGGCAGTGCGATCGAGAACGCCTTCAGATAAGTGCGTAGTAATATTTCCAGATTGCAAGATTGGACTGCCCTGTGCGCCTTGAGGATAATCAATCACACTTACACCACCATTACCTTGCTTAAATACCCAAAACTGTTCGGGTGTAAACCCAAATAATAAACAAAGAATCGCTTTATTTACCGCATCATGGGCGACAACGAGAGCTGTTTCACCTGCGGGAACAGACTCGACAATCTTTTGCCAAATAATTGCCACACGATCCCAAACCTGCTGTAAATTCTCACCTTCAGGCATTTGCACGGTTTCAGGTTGAGCTTGCCACAGAGCTAGTTCTCCGGGAAACTCAGCTTCGATTTCATGTTCAAATTTGCCTTCCCAGAGACCATGGGAAATTTCTTTGAGTTCATCAAATAACTCCAGCTTAATGTTGGGGTGCTTGCTTAAAATTTCTAGAGCCGTATCTTTAGGGCGCAACATTGGGCTGCTAAAGGCTTTATCGATTTTAACCTTTGCTAAAAATTCACTTGCCCGTCGCGCTTGGGCATGACCATTATTATTAAGTGGGACATCGATTTGTCCTTGAAAACGTTTTTGACGATTCCACTCGGTTTCACCATGACGGACTAGTAATAGACGCTGTCCATTGTGATTTTTCTTGACAGGGGGCAATGGTGAACCTGAAATATCGGCAAGATGGCTAGCGAGGTTGAGGGATTCAAGCTGAACACCGTCGGTGATACTTGCACCTTGGAAATTGAGGACACTTATGGCGCAGTTAACTTGTTGAATATTGTGATAAAGACTCACAGGAATACCGATCGCCGAACAAATTAGAGCGCGATTAATGCCACTATGCCCCACCAGCAAAATTGTTTGATCTTGATGTGCGACTAAAATCTCAGCCCATAAAGCTTTGGCTTGTGCAAATAAGTCAAGGATGGGGTAGCGATCGCCTAATTGAAATTTTTCTGGCTCATTTTGCCAGAGATGATATTTTTCAGGAAACTGCTCTTTAACATCACGAGCGATCATCGATTCCCATTCACTGAGATCAATTTCGAGTAAACCCTCAGTTGTCCCTAGTTCTGGAGGATTAAAATTTTCAGCCAAAATAAGTTTCGCAGTATGTTGAGCGCGAACTAAAGGACTCGCATAGGCAACATCAATATTGAGATTTGATAGCGCTTTTCCTGCGAGCTTAGCCTGCTGTTTTCCCTTGTCCGTCAAGACAGACTGCAATTCTGGGCGATCATAATTACCTCGTCCTTGAATTTTGCTTAGGATATTGAAATTACTTTCGCCGTGACGGACGATAACTACTCGCGTACTCAGAATCTTAACCCTCGTTTTCTTGATTTTTAAAGTTGGAGGTACAGCGCAGCCGAACCCCTAACATAACTATCAATATTAAAACACTATTAAGAAATTGTAACGCTCAACGCTGCGCTATAATACTACGATAGGCTTAAGCTGGCTGCTAGCTAAAACGCATCTAGCTGCTGGTTAAGTAATCGAGCTTACCAACCATAATCATAAACTTGAACCATCAAGTACGCTGTTTTACTTACAGGCTGAATGCTGTAAGCAAATGGTGTAAGCACCTTTTAGATAGTCTAATAAACGCCAGTCTAAGAAATAACTAATTCTTTTAACGAAACCCCACCAATTTTCCATACAAAGCAATATGCCTCGTTATCGTGATGTCAGAGCAGACACAACGACCAGTTATTAGCTCGGTACATAGCTAAGATGGCTGGTTGACGATATAGACAGATTGCAATCGAAATTTTTTCTTGTTTTCGTTATTGGTATGTTCTGTTGTAAAGCCCCCTAAGACTTTTTGAGTCTGTTTATTAAAGGGTTTGAAAGATATTTTTTTTAATATTTTTTATACGAAGTTTAGAAAAAATATTTTTCTGGTAGGTTCTTAGGCTGGCTCTTTTGAATCGAAGAAATTCTGAGGAAATTGAATGCCAAAGCAAATAATTATTGCCGAGCAGTATCGAATTGCTGCTGTTTTTAGTGAAGATCAAATTGAAGAAATTGTTGTAGCCGCAGGAACTCACCAAGTCGGGGATGTTTACTTGGGCGTTGTCGAAAATGTTTTAACTAGTATTGATGCGGCATTTGTAAATATTGGCGATGGCGATCGCAATGGCTTTATTCACATTACTGACCTTGGCCCCTTAAAAATGCGGCGATCGTCTGGCTCGATCAGCGATCTAGTCGTACCGCAACAGCGTGTGCTGGTGCAGGTGATGAAGGAGCCAACGGGAAATAAAGGTCCCAGACTGACAGGCAATATTTCGTTACCTGGTCGTTATGTTGTCTTATTACCCTTTGGTCGGGGGGTGAACCTATCTCGACGTATTCGCAGTGAGGCTGAGCGTAACCGTCTTCGCGCCCTTGCCATTTTGGTTAAGCCTGCGGGCATGGGTATATTGGTGCGGACTGAAGCCGACGGAATGCCAGAAGAGCAGATTATTGAGGATCTCGATAATTTGCAGCGCCAGTGGGAAGGCATTCAGCAGGATGTGGCAACTACGCGCCAGCCAACCTTGCTCGATCGCGAACGGGATTTTGTGCAACGGGTATTGCGTGACCTCTATAGCACTGAAGTTAATCGGATCGTCACCGATACTAGTGATGGGTTACGCCGTATTAAGCAGCATTTATTGGGCTGGGCGGATGGCAAAATTCCTAGCGGCTTGATGCTGGATCATCATCGCGAACGCACGCCGATTTTGGAATATTTTCGGGTAAATGCGGGTATTCGTGAAGCACTTAAGCCTAGAGTCGATCTGCCTAGTGGTGGCTACATTATTATTGAGCCAACCGAAGCATTGACCGTCATCGATGTTAACTCTGGCTCATTTACTAAGTCTCAAACTTCCCGCGAGACGGTGTTGTGGACAAACTGCGAAGCTGCCGTGGAGATTGCCCGTCAAATTCGTCTGCGAAATATTGCTGGCGTAATTGTGGTGGACTTTATTGACATGGATACTCGCCGCGATCAATTGCAACTTTTAGAACATTTTAATAAAGCTTTGCGATCGGACAAGTCCCGTCCTCAAATTGCTCAACTTACCGAACTGGGGCTAGTTGAGCTTACTCGTAAGCGCCAAGGTCAGAGTATTTATGAATTGTTTGGTCGTCCTTGCTCGACCTGTGGTGGCTTGGGGCATCTAATGCATTTACCTGGGGAAGCGGCGGGACAACCTGTTGATGCAACATCACGCACTTGGGAATCCAAGCAATCGAATCAGCTTGATTTTACCTCTGAGTATGAAGATGGAGATTCGGAGTTAGGGGGTGGACTTGAGCCTAATTTGGTGAACCATCCTAGCTATCAAGAACGAGGCAATCTGCGGAGACGCGGTAAGCGAGCTGTGCTCAATAAAGATTCGCGTGAGTCGCGTGAACCAGAAAAAGTTACACCTGCGGATGTACGATCGCGTTTCGAGCCAAGGATTGAACCCTTAATTGAGCCACGTTTTGAGCCACGCATTGAGCGCGAAGTCGTAGTTGATCGGTCAGTGCCAACTAAGTTATCTTTGCCGAGCATTCCTACAGCTAAGGCGATCGCCGAGCCTAGCGAAGAATTAGTCGAGGTGATTGATGCTGCGCCTGTAGTTGCTCCTGAGAATTTACCTGAGCGTCCTAATAAGCGAGAAATTCGGACCAAAGTTATTGAGCCACCAGAGGTAATTGTGGTGGAAATGACGGAAGAAGAGCAAGATGTTTATTCATTAATCGGCGTTTCTCCCTTGGTATTACTAGATCGCGAAGTTAAAGATCCTCGCAATGTGATTGTGACTGTTGCTCTACCAGGTCAAGCACCAAAAATTGCGAATAATATTGGCAATCTGCGATCAAGATCAGAGTCAGTGATGGAGTCAAGATCTGATTCAGGGTTTGAATCAAATACCGAAGTAAATCTTTCGGTAGAACGAGAAGAACAATTTGCCGAAAGCTTAGCTGAAGAAGAAATAATTGAGCCACCAACTGAAACTATAACCATTAATCCAGTGATTAACCCTGTCAAAAATGGTACTTCTAACGGTGTAATTTTGAGAGTAAATCGGGCGCAACCAATTGATGCATCGGATACTGAAGAAAATTTAGACTCAAGATCTGAGTCATCGGAAATTTCTAAGGAGTTTGTGCCAATCCAATCCCCTGAAGCTTCACGACGTAAGCGCTCTTCCGCAACACAACCCTAAACTTTGCCTCACTATCTTGTAACACATATAAAACCCAAAAGAGCAATGGCGGCGCGAAGCGCCGCCATTGCTCTTTTGGGTTTTATGTCTTAAGCAAAACTTGAATTTATATATACCCAATTCACAAAAGTGTGACGACACTTTTGTGAATTAAAAACAAACCCTGTAAGGATTTTAAAATCACAAAATGGCTACGCCATTTTGTGATTTGGTATTAGAAAACCAGATCAATTTCTAGCTTTTTAAGATTGATAGCGTATAGTTTGTAACCTGATATATCAGAAATTGCGATCGCTAATAAATTGATATCAATCGGGGCGATCGCGGTCACCTCACCATCAATAATCAAGTTATTAATATTATTGCCGCGTAAATCTAACAACATCAAAATAGTCTGATAATCATTGTAATTAGCTGTAATCACGTAACCCCAAGGGGTTGCTGCCATGATTAAGACTTCGTATTCTAAGGGAATTCGCATCAGCCGATAGGGCTTGATGTCAAGCAGATAGATATTTTTATGATTACCTGCTTCTAGCAAAAGTACGCGATCACTGGTAAATGTAGCAATCCCAGAAGTGATTGGTATGGGCAGAGATAAGCGATACATAATATTGCAACGCCGCGAAATAACGATCGCTCGACTTTCATTAGTTTCTGGCTTATTAGCGATCGCTAACAAATGATGTTGATCGAAGGCAATGATGCAACTTAAGTCTCTAGTGGCAAACTCTAAGCGCATCGCTCGACCATAAACTAAATTGCGGATTTCTAATTGTTTACCCGTGGATATGGCAAACCAATCGCCATGGGGTGAAATAGCCCATTTGAAAGTTTGAGACGATTGATATAGAGATTTTGGTTTACCCTGTCCAAACTGATAGATTGATCGCTTGGTGATCGTAAATAAAGTCTTTCGGGCAAAAGCGATCGCTTCAATTTCATATTCAGATTTGGCGATCTGTTCAGACTGATCCAAAGTCAAACTATGCCAGTGCAGAAGAAAACTAGAAGTACTATAAAAACGCGATTTTTCTGCCCCAACTAGCCCAACAATCTTTTCAGGTGTATCTTTTTGGGCAAAATGTTGCGATTTCTGGTCAAAGAAAACTGTCGTGCAATTTTCAGCGTCAAGCCCCATTTGAACATGGCTAAAATCTTCGGAGCGAATTGCTTCAAGATCTTGGCGCATCTCCGATGCTGAAATGTATCGACGTTTCGGTAACTTTTCTAACGATCGCGTAATAATCTTGGCAAGCGATCGCGGCACACTATCAGGAATAATAATCCGATGATTTAAATGAGCATTCATCAACTCTGTAGGCATTCCTGTAAAAGGTCTCTTCCCCACTAGAAGCTCATACAAAATAATCCCTACTGCATAAATATCCGATCCTGCTGAAAACTGACCATAAAATCGTTCAGGAGCCATGTAACCAGGTGAGCCAGTATTGCTACCATCAGAATCAATTTCTTGGCTGAGCCGAGCAATACCAAAGTCGGAAATTTTCGCTTGCCATCCCTTAGCCGTAATCTTTAGCAGTATATTCTCAGGTTTGATATCACAATGGATAATATTGGCCGCATGGGCATGTTCTAACCCCAGCAAAATATCATTAATTAAATCAAAGCACTGTTGCACTGATAATGTTTTGCTATGGTTCATTAGATCGCGCAGTGTCCCACCCTCGCAGTAATCCATCACTAAATAGCGATAGTTTTGGTGATGCATCAGTGCTGTGCAGGTAACAATATTTTCATGCTGTAAAGTCAACAGAAAGCGCAGTTCTCGTAAGAGCTTACTAGTGGGAAATCGCTGATGTTCCAGTTCTTTGAGCGCGACCAATTTACCTGTATCTCGCATCCGCGCACACAAAACCTTGCCAAATTGCCCCCTGCCAACTAAGCCCAAGATCCGATATTTAGAGAACTGCGAAGTGGATTTTTCATTCATATGGGCATAATCAAGTCTCAGGAAAATTAATCAGGAAAATTAAAACTAGTTCAGCTAAGCTTACCCCCTCTCTTAGCCCAAACCACTTAGTACCAATTCACAAAAGTGTCGTCACACTCTTGTGAATTAAAAAACAAACGCAGTAAGGTTTTTTAATTCACAAAATGGCTTAGCCATTTTAGTCTTTAGTGTTAAGGGCTTCACCGTAGAATAAAGAACTGATTTTTTATGGTGTGGCGAAGCCACGCCATAAAAAATTAAATTGCAGAACATTAAACCTAACTGCCGTTAAGCTTAACAATATTCCTGAAAATCACGACGCTTAACATTTCGTTGCAAAACAACTAGAGAGAAGTCCAAAGATTGTCGATATCATGGTAGGAAGTGATATATAAAACGTAATATTTCTCAGCCAAATCCTTAGTCAAATTTATGAGTCAAGCTTCTGCATCCGCCGATGTCCCTAGCATGGGCCGTCGTCAATTTATGAACTTAATTTTAGGGGGTTCTGCGGCCGTAACCACCCTTGGAGCAGCTGTACCTTTCCTAGCCTATTTTGTACCACCTTCTCGCGGTGGAACTGGCGGTGGTGTTGCTGCTAAGGACGCACTAGGTAATGATGTAATTGCTTCAAAATTCTTGGCAGATCATCAAGCAGGCGATCGCGTACTTGCTCAAGGACTCAAAGGCGACCCGACCTATATTGTTGTTACTGACAATAAAGAAATTGCTTCCTATGGACTAAACGCAGTTTGTACTCACCTTGGTTGCGTTGTACCTTGGAACGTTGCCGAAAACAAATTTATGTGTCCTTGTCACGGTTCTCAGTACAACGCTGAAGGTAAAGTTGTACGTGGACCTGCGCCATTGTCCCTGGCGCTTGCCCATGCCACAGTTAGCGATGATGTGGTGCAATTTAGCACATGGACAGAAACTGACTTCCGCACTAATGAAGCACCTTGGTGGGCTTAAAATAAAGGGTTAAGGATAGATGGCGAGGAGCGCAGTCTACCCTTAACATATCGAAATTGGTATTTGAATTACATTTGAACTTATACATGAAAAAAGCTTTGTTCCGTGCCAACCGTTTGATTGTGGGAGTCAGTCTATGTGTCCTCACAAGTTTAACTTTACTATTCGGGCTTAATGCCCCATCTGCTTTTGCATATCCTTATTTTGCTCAAGAAGCTTATAAAAATCCTCGCGAAGCTACAGGTCGCATCGTCTGCGCTAACTGCCACCTCGCCCAAAAGGGAATTGAATTAGAACTACCTCAAGCAGTGCTACCCGACTCCGTATTTGAAGCCGTTGTCAAACTTCCCTACGACCACACCAAACAACAAGTAAGTGCTGATGGCAGTAAAACAGGTTTGAACGTTGGTGCAGTTTTAGTATTGCCTGAAGGATTTAAGATTGCGCCTGAAGATCGTTTGTCTGAAGAACTAAAAGAAAAGACCAAGGATACTTATTACCAACCCTATAGCGATACCCAAGAAAATATTGTTTTAGTTGGTCCAGTATCTGGTGATGATTATTCGGAAATTGTTTTTCCTGTACTTGCACCCGATCCTGCTAAGGACAAGAACATTCACTTCCTGAAATATTCAGTTAGTGCTGGTGGTAACCGTGGTCGTGGACAGGTTTATCCTACTGGCGAAAAGAGCAATAACAACGAATATAATTCTTCGGTTTCTGGTCTAGTTACTCAAATTAGCCCGATCGCCCCAAATGAAGATGAAGGTATCTACGGTGGTTATGAAATCTCAATCCAAACTACCGATGGCAGTATTGCCGTTGAGAAGGTTCCTGCTGGTGCTGAACTAGTTGTAGAACCTGGTAGTGATGTGAAAGTTGGTTCTCCTCTAACCACAAACCCTAATGTTGGTGGTTTTGGTCAGCATGACGGCGAAATCGTCCTTCAAGATCCTCGCCGCATTCAGTGGTTGCTAGCATTCTTTGCTTCTGTCATCGTTACCCAAATTTTGTTGGTACTGAAGAAGAAGCAAGTCGAAAAAGTCCAAGCAGCAGAAATGAATTTCTAAAGTACTATTTCATGACAACAAAAAAGCGATCGCCTTTTAAAGGCGATCGCTTTTTTGTGGATTAAAATTTTTTAGCTCAGGAGTTAACTTTATGAAATGGACAGCGATCGCAGGTAGCTGGAGACATACTAATTTCGACATTGAAAGGTAGGTCGAATTACAAAAATTATCGATATTGCTGATGAGCTGATTGCTTTTCATATTAATTATACTTAGGAGACTCAAGATGCGATTAACAAAGCCACACAAAAATGTATTGAAGTAAGAGTTTTTATCTATCAAACTTAGACGATTACATCGGATTGCAAGATCATCTCGTTAGGAATTGCTACCCATACAGAAAATTGTGTCGTTTCAGGAGCAATTAATACTGCCATACCCAAATCTAAATCTCGTTTGCATCCTGCGATCGCTTCATTTAAAGAGTTATAAGCTTTATCAACAACAAAAATTTTGCCTAAAAAAATAATTGCTTTTTCTGTACCAACAACCGTATTGATTACAATCGAGCGAACTTGGTTTAGTGAATTGAGAATCATTACTTTTGCCCTGTGAAATAATTTTCTATGAGCATTAGTATCGCTTTCTCTCAAAATTGAGAATGCGATCGCAAGTTTCGCTTCCTGTGACGTTAAGTATGAGTAAACGCGATCGAAGTCACAAATAAATGCTTTCAAATAAAAAAGCCTTGCTAAGCAAGGCTTTTGCTGTCTTGTGGTTATGAGGGAAGTCGCTGCACCACTCCTCTCATAACCACAATTTGAGATTAACCCGAACTGGAATTAACTTTAAATTGTGGAAATTTCTTTTTCTTTTTCAGCAGTAACTTTATCGATATTTTTAACGAACTTATCCGTTAACTTATCTACTTGTTCTTGTTGGCTTTTGGAATCATCTTCAGAAATTTCTTTTGCCTTCTCTAGCTTGCGGATCGAATCGATCGCATCACGACGCACATTCCGTACTGCGACTTTACCTTCTTCAGCAAGTTTGGCAACCATTTTTACCAACTCCTTGCGGCGATCGGTAGTTAAAGGTGGAATATTGAGACGAATGCTTACGCCATCATTATTAGGAGTCAACCCGATATCTGACTCCGAAATTGCCTTTTCGATCGCCCGCATCGAGCTGCGATCAAAAGGCTGAATCATCAAGGTCGTAGCATCAGGCGATGAAATATTTGCCAAAGCTTTGAGGTGTGTTTCTGCCCCATAGTATTCCACAGTAATTCGATCCAATAGCGAAGCATTAGCACGCCCCGTTCGCACACTATTAAAATTGTGCTGGGTCGCTTCTACAGCTTTCTGCATTCGCGCCTCAACATCAGTTAACTTCACAGGAACCTCCAACATAAGTACCAATCGATTCTCCCATGACGACGCGACGAATGTTACCTGTAACACCAAGATCAAACACAATAATTGGAATGCCATTTTCTTTGCATAGGGCAAAGGCTGTTGCATCCATTACGCGCAAATCATTGATTAAGGCATGGTCAAAACTAACGGATTGATAGCGTTTTGCGTCAGGATTTTTCTTAGGGTCGCTGTCATAAATGCCATCCACTTTAGTTGCCTTCAAAATTACGTCAGCATTAATTTCCGCACCACGTAAAGCGGCTGTTGTATCAGTGGTGAAATAGGGATTACCTGAACCTGCGCCAAAAATAACCACCCGATTGTTTTCAAGGTGGCGAATGGCGCGGCGGCGGATATATGGTTCTGCGATTTCCTGCATGGCGATCGCAGACATCACTCTTGTAGGAATCGGCTCATCTAATTGTTCAAAGGCATCTTGTAAAGTAAGTGCGTTCATCACGGTGGCGATCATGCCAATATAATCGGCTGTGGCTCGATCCATGCCCTTTGCAGCGCCGTTAATACCCCGAAAGATATTGCCACCACCAACTACGATCGCTACTTCGATCCCATCTTTGACAATTTCGGCAACCTGCAAAGCAATATCTTGGACGACTTCAGGATCAATACCAAAACTGCGATCGCCCATCAGCGCTTCACCACTGAGTTTTAATAAAATACGCTTATATTTTGGGCTAGCAAGCTTTGCTGATGGGGATGTTGTTTCTTTTTCGACTTCTTTTGTAGTTGCGTTCATGTTTCATTCCTAACTGATTATTTTCTAGCGCGATCGCTTTTTCTTGTTTTCTCTCTCTAGACAAGACGTACCTACATACCATTACAGTTTCTACGGCAAATGGCTTAACTTTTACTAACTTTCTTAATCAGTTATATAGCAATGCAAGTTTTGCTTAGGATATAAAACCAGAAGATGAGTTACGGCACGAAGCGCCGCAACTCGCTTCTTGGGTTTTGGTTTGTACTAGCTAACTCTTTTTTTGCTATCCCAATTCACAAAGGTGTAGTCACACTTTTATGAATTAAAACCCAAACCCAGTAAAGGTTTTCAAGTTAAGAAATGCGTAGCCATTTCTTAACTTGGTATTACATACTCTGGATTGCGATCTGCCTCATGATCGACTGGTTGCAGAGAAGCATTGGAGAAATCTGTACAGTTCAGATTTGCCCCATTTAGATTTGTTCTTAGTAAAAATGCACCGTTAAAATTAGCTTTATAGCAATTGGATTTACTAAGATTTGCACCCTCTAGACATGCTCGAACTAGCTGAGCATCAACTAGAAATGCACCATTAAGATCAGCATCTTGGAGATCAGCATCATTTAGATTTGCATTACTTAGATTTGCTCCACTTAGATCCGCTTTGGACAATAAAGCGTCACAGAGGTTAACGGCATACAAATTTGCATGGGAAAGATCTGCTGCCGAGAAATTTGCATGACTAAGATTAGCTTCACTAAAACTTGCCCCACTTAGATTAGCGCCTTCAAGATTAGCTCCATTTAATTTTGCCCCATCTAAATTTGCTCCTTTCAAAAATGCTTCTGCGAGATTTGCTCCCTCTAGATTGGCTCCGACTAGAGACACACAACTTAAATTGGCTCCTGTCAAGTCAGAGTTGGCGAGACTCACGGCATTGAGATTTGCGCCAGTTAGGTCAGCATCCCTTAGATTAGCCCGTTCCAACCTAGCACCATGCAAATCAGCCTTAATCAGACTAGCACCATTTAGATCCGCCTCACAGAGATTTGCATCGCTGAGGCTGGCGCGGTAGAGGACAGTAGTTTTCAGCTTTGCGCCGTATAAATTGGCTTCATTTAAAGTAGTACAGGATAGGTTGGCTTCACTCAGATTGGCATTAGCCAAATTGATCGCGGTCAAACCCACACCACTAAGATTTTCTCGGCTGAGATCGATATCACTAAAATCTCGAAAGCCTTGGTTATAGCGATCAATAAGTTCTTTAGCTTTCATTACTCTTTCACACCATATTTTGAGCAGTTATGGCTTTAGTAAATACGCTTCGCACATTTACTAAAGCGTTCTATTTGTCCGTTGGCAAAATTGCCCCTGTCATATTTGCCCCGTCTAAATTTGTCCATAGCATGAAAGCTCCTCTCAGGTTTGTCCACAACATAAAAGCACCTTTCAAATTAGCTCCTGTCAAACTAGCTCTAGTAAGGTTGGCGCGGTTGAGATTAGCGCGATTTAAACTAGCTCCGTTTAATACCGCTTCGTCTAGATTTGCACCAGTTAGATTTGCTTCGTTCAAAATTGCATTGTGTAAATTGGTGCGGATTAAGTAAGCACCACGTAGATCAACATTGCTCAAATCAGCACCACTTAAATTTGCACCCATTAAGTTAGCACCACTTAAATTTGCGCCACTGAGATTGGCATTGGATAAATTAACCCCATTCAGATTTGCACCACTGAGGTTTGATTTCATTAAAAATGCGCCCGTAAGATTAGTCCAACTCAAGTCGGCTTCGGACAAGTTGGCTTCGTTCAAATTTGCCCAACTCAGATCAGAACCGACTAAATTTGCCTTCTCTAGGTTTGCTCCTAGTAAATTTGCCCAGCCCAAGTTAGCGCGACTAAGTGAAACACCACTTAAATTTGCCTCAACAAGATCAACAGCATTGAGATTTGCGGCATTTAAGATTGCACCACCAAGATCCACTCCATGTAACTCTGCGCCTGTAAGATTTGCTTCCGTCAAATCAACGTTCATCAAGCAAGCCTGACTTAGGTTTGCACCACTGAGATTTGCTTTGATCATCAGTGCGCCTGTGAAGTCCGAATCACTTAGATCGGCTCCCAATAAATTCGACTCAATAAAAAATGTGCCATTTAGCTTAGCCCGACTGAGATTTGCACCGTTAAGACAGGCTCCTGTGAGGGTAGCAAGACTGAGATCAGCACTGATCAAAGATGCGCTAGTTAAATTAGCCGAATTGAGATTGGCGGCAACTAGATAGGCTTCATTGAGGCAGGCTCTTTGAAGATCGGCTTTGATTAAGAAAGCGGAAGTAAGATTTGCTTCGGTTAAATTTGCTTCGACCAGATTGGCTCGGTTTAAATCAGCTTTATGGAGAAATGCACCTGTGAGGTTCGCTTTGGAAAGCATCGCATCTGCAAGTTTAGCGTTACTCAGATTAACGCGCTTGAGATCGGCTCCCTTGAGGTTGATTCCTTCTAGGCTGGATTTGGTAAGATTTGCTTTGGTAAAGTCGGTAAGATTCACGCCTGCCTCATTTTGATTCGTTGTACTCGTTACATCTCAAGAAGATTTTTGGACATATTCTTAAATTAAATTTTTTAAATTAAATTAATTAAATATGTGAGCGTTCTTTAGTTCTCCTTGATTTGGCTTGACAAGATGGCTGCGTCTCAATTTCTAGGAAACATGACGATTCATGATCTACTTCCTAACTTCTAGAATGTTTTTATAAAGCAAAGCGCTTCGCGATGAACTTTATAACTTCTACAATTAGAGTGGTTTGTCATAAAATACGGCGCTTCGCTCCGTGCTTTATAACTTCTATAAATACAATACATGAGGAAAATGAAGATGCGATCGCCTTGCAATATTTGGCTTAGATACTCAAGTTTTGATTAAGGTTTTGATAACGAATGACAAATACTGATTTACAACAAGTTATTCAGCCTGCCTCTGATCGGTTTTTAGGTAAGGTTTATTTAGTTGGTGCAGGACCTGGGGACTCAGGGTTGATGACTTTGAAAGGCAAAGCATTATTAGAAACCTGCGATGTAGTGCTTTACGATGCTTTGGTCAGCGATGAGCTTCTTGCGATGATTAACCCGATCGCCGAGAAAATTCATGCAGGTAAGCGGCGTGGTAATCATTCTTTAATGCAAGAAGAGACTACGAAATTATTAATCGAGAAAGCTCAGGAACATGCCATAGTCGTGCGCTTAAAAGGGGGAGATCCGTTTATTTTTGGGCGTGGTGGCGAAGAGCTTGCCGATTTGCGTGCGGCGGGAATTGCGGTGGAGGTTGTTCCTGGCATTACTTCAGGGATTGCGGCTCCCGCCTATGCAGGGATTCCCCTTACCCATCGTGATTTTAGCTCGTCGGTAATTTTTGTAACAGGGCATGAGTCGGCAGGGAAATATCGTCCGCAGATAAACTGGACAGCGATCGCCCAAGCTGCGGAAACAATTGTGGTGTATATGGGATTGCATAATTTAGGTGAAATTGTTCCCAAAGTGATCGCGGCGGGCTTACCTGAATCGACACCTGTAGCTTTAATTCGTCAGGGAACCCGTGCCGATCAGTCAGAATTAATAGGCTGTTTGGGTAATATCGTCGAACTTGTTCAAGAAAGTAATTTTGCGCCCCCTGCGATCGCTGTCATTGGCAACATTGTCAACTTTCGCAATTGCATCTGAATGTTAAACTAGATTTTTTAAGGGAAAAAAGCTAATGACAACCAGTAAAGTGAGTATTCCTGCTGAAATCGAGAATAATAACCATCGTCTTGAAGTACAAATACAGGATATTTTAGAAGCGATCGCGGCTACGGAGTCATTTGTATCAGAGATTGATTTTATGCAGTTTAGTCGCGATCAAAAAACGATTTTTGCAGTAGAAAGGGCAATTGGTCTGATCGGTGCAACGGCAAAGAGGTTACCGATTAGTTTTATGGATCAATATCCCCAAATTAATTGGCGACGTTTGGCTAGTGTGGGTGATAGTTTGATGTTTGGCTATTTAGAAGTCGATCTCAATACTTTGTGGGAGTTAACTCACCATGATGTGCCTTTTATCAAGGAGTTAATGCGAAAAGCGATCGCCAATTTATAACTCTCTAAAAAAAGGCAGCACGAAGTGCTGCCTTTTTTTATGCACAGATCCATCCTTCAAGGCGATCGCAGGTTTCAGGAATCCCATAGTTTGCTTGTCGAGAAGCCTGTGCTGCTTGAATTGCCGCAAGTGCAGCATCGATTGTGTCTCCTGACGCATCACTTATACATTCCCCGTCAAGCTGTCGATTAACTTCGACAATAAAGCCGTATTCTGTCTTAGATATAGGCGATCGCACCTGATTAATTATTTCTTGACGCAAAAATTTCATTTCTGAGGTTTGTTTTTGCTTGTTATCGGATTTATAGCTTTGCTTACCAATAATGCCCCTTGCGATTAGGGCAGGGTAAACCTCCATGACAATGCGTGGATCGTCAGTCGGATGACAAGGCAAAATGCTAAATCCTGCCTTAAGCATTCTAGGTGCGCCTTCAAAAAACATTTTTCCTACAGGTACACCATAAATTTTCATCGGACTAATTGCGCCTGTGAGTCGATCAGTTTGACGTAAATGTTCGCGGTCGCCGTTAGCTCGACCCTGACGATATTGATTTAAGGTTTCCACAAATTCTTGCTTTGTCATTTGCCCAATGAGAGCAACATACTCTGTCCAAGTTTCTCCCCATCGCAAGTTCTCGATTAATTTGCGTGGTTGTCCTAAAGGAAAATCCACTCCCGCAATCCAAGAAGGCGATCGCAGGAGAAAATCCATAAAAGAAAGAAAGTCTGTAAAGCGATAGAACTTCTCAATGTGTAAAATATCTGCCTCTAGAAATGACTCTATACAAGTAATTACCTTTGTTTTGCTAGGTGCGCTCGTAAAATCAATCCCATATATTTTCATGATGTTTTCAAAGAAACAGATTTTTTGTGGCGTGGCTTTGCCACGCCACAAAAAATCATTTCTTATCTATTTCTAACTTTGATTTCTATTTGTGGAGGTGGTGGGGTTGGGGTCGCCACAGGTGTTGGAGAGCTAGGAATCGGTGTTCCCGATGTTGGAGTTGGGGATACCAATGGGGAAGGGAAGGGAGGATTTGTGGGAGTAGATGTTGGTTGAGCGATCGCCGTCTCCTTAAGACTAAGTTTTAATTGATAGGGGATTTCAGAAGTGCCTCCAATCCCCTTGATCTGCACTACATAGGCTCCATCAGATGTAATAGGGACATCAGTATTTATCACATTCACAGCATTGGGCAAGGGAACGCCTTGATCATTCAGGATCGTCAGTAATAGACCACTACCCGTAATTGCAGTACTGAGGGATTGACCAGACTTCGCTTGAATTGTATAGGTGTGCGTCACATCTCCCACTATTTTATTGGGGAACAAGAAATCTTTGTTAACTTCTAAATTTACAGCTTGACTGACTGAAGTATTTGTGGCTGTTGAGACAGGACTGGATTCAGGTGAGATTGTTTTTGTGACAGGAATCGCGGGATTATTGACAATAACTGCTGGCTGATTATTTCGCATCATCGATGGTAACGCGAAAGCAGCGATTACAGCTACTACTGCCAACAGTCCACCAAATAGGAATAGAACTCCTGAGTTGGAGCTAGCAGATGGCGCAGGAACTGTCCGACGATTTTGAGAACTGGATTTGTAGGAAGTCGCTGCATTAGATTTAGCCAGACTATCTGTTCCCGTGAGAATTGTTGATCTGACTATCTTACTTGTCGTGGCTTGCCGTTCCACTTCGGTCATCGTGGCAAAGGTGCTAATACCTTGATTGACCTCACGCACTGACTGATAGCGTTGGGTATAGTGATAGCGAACCATCCGAGTTATTACCATCGCTAATCCGTTACTAACCTGTGCTTTATCGCGCCAGACTAGTTCCCCTGTAGCAGGATCGGTTGGCAAATCAGTGGGACCATAACCTGTAAGAGCCTTAATCGCCACCATTCCCAAAGCATAAATATCACTGTTGTAAGTCGGTCTACCTGCACATTGCTCACTGGGCATATAACCAGGTGTACCGATGGTAACCGTAAATCGCGATTCCCCTTTCTCATTAGCAGTTAGTTGGGTATTAGCATCTTGCATAGCTCTCACTGCACCAAAGTCAATTAGTACAATTTTGCGATCTTTTTTGCGGCGAATTAAGTTGTCTGGCTTAATATCGCGATGGATTACCCCTTCTGAATGAACAAATTCCAAAACATCAAGAACATCTTTCAAAATCTGAATTACTTCAACTTCGTTGAGTTGTTTGTCTCGCACTGGTGCATCAATATTGGCAAGCTCCGCCAGAATCCGATCTTGCGGTTCGTTATCTAAATCTGACACTTCAGGCAAAGGGGCTTTGAGTTCGTCATGAAGCGATCGCCCTTCTACAAATTCTTGCACCAAAAAGAACTGCTTATCTTCCTCAAAGTAGGCAAGTAATTGCGGGATCTGGTCATGCCTGCCTAACTTTTCAAGAGTTTCTGCCTCAGTGTTAAATAGCCGTCGTGCCTCCCGAATAAAATTGGGATCATCACTAGCGGGCTTTAGTTGCTTGACGACACAGGGTGGCGACCCAGGTCGGCGCATATCCCTCGCGATAAATGTATGCCCAAATCCACCTGCACCGATTTGCTTAATTAGTTTGTAACGTCCATCAAGTACTTTGGCTGGCATGGCGATCGCCCCTCTAGTTATAGGCTATGGCAAGTTGGAAATTTGCTCTATATTGTAAGAATTGGAGAGTTTTGAGAGCCTCCCGAACGGGCGCTCTCAAAACTCATCTAGGATTGCTATGTTTCATTGTATAGGATTAGTTAGTTCTGCAAAACTTCAGCGCTGTAAGTCGTATCATAGATAAGAAAAATATTCTCTTGCCTCAAAGTTAATGAACTTGACTGCTGACACGCACTTACTTACTCAACAACTCCAGATCATTGATGAGCAATTATCGAAGCGATCGCTAGCTCTCGATCCTAGTGGTTACTTTATTATTTATGTGGATCGCCAACAAAATTTAATTTGTGCAAAACACTATAGCAATATCATCAATGAACAAGGATTAGCCGTTGATCCTGAGACAGGAAAACCAATTCCTGCTAGAGGTAAAGTTGATCGTCAAGCAGTACAGTTATTTACAGGTCGAACTGCTAAGGAACTATGTGTAGAAATCTTTGAAAACACACAACCTTGTCCTGTTACACTGTTTGACCATGCTGCCTATTTAGGACGTGAAGCACAGCGAGCAGAATTAGCGCTGTTGCAGCAACAAGAATATATCCAAGACTAGGAATTATTGCGATATTCAGCGCTTCGCGCGATCGCATATTCCCAAATATAATCACTCATATCATAGTCATAAGCGCCAGATGTCACCTTTGAGCATTACCTCTAACAACAGTTGGTGGGAAATCCAAGTTATAGCCGAACAGTCTCTAGAAGAGCAGATTTTCTGGCGATTACAAAATTTTGGCTGTCAAGGAATGGCAAGCCAAAAAAAAGATGGAGAGATTCGCGTTAGTAGTTATTTGCCTGTTGAAAAAGGTAGTGTTTTAGATCTAGCGGCTTTAGCACTATGGATCAAGCAAGACGCGATCGCTTGGAATTACGAAGCACCAATTACCCAATGGACAGTAATTAACGATGAGGATTGGTCATCGAGCTGGAAACAACATTGGAGTCCACAGGAAATCGGTGACATGTTGGTAATTTATCCAGCATGGATTGATCCACCTACCGATGGCGATCGCAAAATTCTGCGTCTCGATCCTGGTAGTGCTTTTGGTACTGGCGCTCATGCCACTACACAGCTTTGTTTAGAAGCTTTAGAAATGCGTCTTTGGGGTGCAAAGCCCGAAGATAATATTGTGGTTGCCGATGTTGGTTGTGGTTCAGGGATTCTCAGTATTGGGGCTTTGCTGATTGGGGCAAGTCAAACCTATGCGATCGATAATGACATTCTGGCGATCAAGGCAACTAATCACAATCGTCAACTGAATGATATTCCTGAGGATAAAATCTGGGTTGCAGAAGGCAGTATTCAAGATTTGATTGCCCATATGCCTGCACCTGCGAATGGGTTTACCTGTAATATTCTTGCCGATATCATCGTTGATATGGTTCCCCATTTCGATAAGCTGGTTGGTGAAAATGGCTGGGGGATTTTAAGTGGAATTTTGGTTGAGCAAGTACCAAAGGTTGCTGAGGCTCTGGATGCCCACAAATGGGTAATTGCTACATTTTGGAAGCGTCAAGAATGGGCTTGTTTGACAATTAGGAGATCGGAATATTAGAGAACAAGGCGCTTAAGCGCCTTATTCTCTAATCACCCATAGGGGCAATTCATAAATCGCCCCTACGTGTGATTGGGACTTGCAACCATAATCCCGATCGCATGATCAACCCCTTCAACGTAACGCTGTAAATCGGGAGAAACTTTGACTTTTCCTGATGGTGACGCATGGATCAGTCCAATCCCATTGCTAGTAGGATAAACAAAACCTGTATGCGTAGTATCCAGCCCTTGAATATCCGTCGTCACAGCAATAATGTCACCCGCTTTGAGTAATGGATAGATAGAACGAATTTTGGAGCTAGGAATATATTGTAGTGGATGCGATCTCGTCTCTAATGCGATCTGCTTTTCCATTACTAAAATGCATTGACGATTGGCTTCATTATTCTTTAGACGTGGATACTTTTGCCAATTACTGCTCATAAAGTTCAGAGTCTTATGGAGAGGAATCCCTCCTAATTCAACAGTGCGATCGCGCACAATATTCCTTTTTTGATTGTCGCGTATCCATGCTGAGAAATAATGTAAACGACTGCAATAACCATCTAGTTTGCCATCTGTATATCGAACTGTTTGAACATTCTCCACAAAATTCTCATAACTTGAATTTGGAGAAAGTAAATTGCGTGAAAATGCTAAAACCGTTTCCACAAAAAGCACACAGTCGAATTCTGTAAGTGAGATAAATAGTTTTTCAGCATTGCCTTGATCTAACAAACCTTCGCGATAGGTTGCACCTAGAAATTTGGCAGAAACAGTTTGCAGAACTTTGTCTATAGGTAATTTGGATAACTGGCGTTCGCCTAAGGACTGCATCAATCGCTGATATTCTAATTTTTGAGTGGCAATATTTGCAGTGGAGCGCTTTTGAGGCTCAGTAATCTGTGGCTTAGATATCAGACTAGGTTGATCTTGCTGATGCTGAATACAATTATTGATAGGGAATCCTATAAATATGTTGCCTAGCAAGGAACACATAAAAAATAGATTTTCAATTTCTTGCATAAACCCCGCACCTAGTCTGTAGGCTTAGCAGTATAGCAATCAACAAGCCCAAAATATAAGCTGGGCTTTGCACAGCCTATATAGCAATGTAAGTTTTGCTTAGGACATTAAACCCAAAAGATGAGTGGCGGCGCGAAGCGCCGCCACTCATCTTTTGGGTTTTGATTTTTGTCTGAGCTATCTCTTACATTGCTATATTTTGATGAAAATATTTTAAGTTGGAACCAGTTCCCCAGGGCGTAATTTCATCCATTTTCCCAACTCTTGTGTAAAACTCTCACAACCGACCACATCCCATTCCATTTGAATGTCTTCAGACTCAGTACGGATATTGACATTAATCGTTGGTGAGGTTGCTTCAAAGTCTGGATGATCTGTCAAATGTGGTTGCAGATGTAGTGATTCAACAGAGTGATAGGTGGTGCAGCGATCGACATAGGTGCAATTGATGCAGATGCACATGGCAGTTATACCTAATTCATGGGGCTATCTTAACAAAAAAGCTAAAAGATGAGTGGAGGCACGCAGTGCCTCCACTCATCTTTTAGCTTTTTTGACGGCGATATGCTGTTTGGCATTTCTTACAGTAATTACCGATCAAACGAACTACAAGAAATTTTCTGAAAGGATTGCAAAGCAATCCTTTCAGAAAATTTCTTGGTTGGGATTTGGGCGCAAATCGCTGTATGGTGCTGAAAACAACATATCGGTTTGCTATACAATACCTACTAGCAGTTATAAATCCTTAATAATTTGTTGCATTAAACATTATGGCTCTGAAGAAAGGCACACTCGTTCGCGCTATTCGTGAAAAATTAGAAAATAGCCCTGAAGCAATGGCAAATGATACTCGCTGGTCTTCTTACCTATTTGAAACATGGGGAGAAGTATTGGAGTTTCGTGGTGATTATGTCCAAATTAAATTTGGTAAAGTGCCAACCCCTGCAATCTGGCTACACAAGGATCAACTAGAAGAACAAGCTGCTTAATCATTTACAGCCCTTTGCGCTCAAACCCAAAAGATCCTTTAAAACTGTTGCGAAGCGACAGTTTTAAAGGATCTTTTGTAGTTCATTTTATCGGTAATTTAGCAATCCTAAATAGGTTATGAGAGTGCGCCCCGAAGGGGCGCACTCTCATAACCCTCCAAATCTTACAAACCATTTAGGATCGCTACTGCTGTAAGAATATATTTAAAAAACATGACAATTATTTTGACCAATGACGATGGCATTGATGCTGAAGGGATTTGGTCTTTGCAGCAAGCAACAGAACTGGTATTTGGAACTAAAGGGGCGATCGCTGCACCAGTCCGAGAATATTCAGGATGCGGACATCAGGTCACTACTCATGTACCGATCGCAATTTCTCAACGTGACGAACATACCTATGCCATTGATGGTTCTCCTGCGGACTGTGTAAGGGTGGCGATCGCGCATTTGTACAGCGATGTGAAACTGGTACTATCGGGCATCAATCATGGCGGTAATATGGGCGTGGATGTCTATATGTCGGGGACAGTGGCAGCAGTGCGCGAGGCAGCTTTTCATAATATTCCTGCGATCGCTATTTCCCATTATCGCGATCGGCGCAGAGAGTTTGACTGGACTTGGGCAGCCGAGACTTCTGCTAGGGTAATTAAGCAATTGTTAGAAATTCAACTTCCACCGCAGTCCTATTGGAATGTGAATTTGCCGCATTTAGAAGTTGAAGATTTGGGCAAGAGTCCTGAGATTGTATTTTGCGAAAAGTCGAGTCAGCCTTTGCCATTAGGTTTTAAAGTCGATGGCGATCGCGTAACTTATGCTGGTCGTTACAATCTTCGCGATCGCGCTCCCAATACCGATGTTGATGTCTGCTTCTCTGGCAAAATTTCTGTCACCCAAATGGGTGTTTAGCTAAATAGCGATCGTTAAATAACATTCTGAAAAGCTTGATAAGAAATAATTTCTACCCCATGAAATGGATTTAAGATCAATAAATCAGCATCTCCTGTAACTAGGTAATGTGCATGACCAGAAACAGCTAAATCTAGTAGAAAGTTATCCTTTAGATCTCGGCAATCATTAAAATGGTTGATAATTTCAATTAGCTCAATTTTTTCATAAAGAAGTGCAATTAATTCTTCAATAGCTGATGCTGAAAAATATTTTTTAAATTTTGGGCGGTTTAAAACTTCGATTAACTCACTAAATAAATCATTACTGAATAGCACAATTACTTGACCGCTAATAATGGCTTCACTAAGTCCAGAAAGAGTTTTACCAATAAGAAAACTAATCCAAATATTAGTGTCAATAACTACGCGAACTGTATTATCGCGCATGGTAATTTGACTGTCTTACTGCTTCCACTTCATTAGTAATATCTTCTAAACTAAGTTCATCAGTTTGAACAGATTTCAAAAATTTCTTGAACCGTACTGAAAATGTGTCTTTTTCTAGTAACTGCAATAACTCTAGTTTTTCCTCTAGATTGCATTGAGAGATTACTGCTTTAAGTTGCGAAAAATCTATAGAGATTGATACATTCATTTTTGTTATCTCTTAAAAATTAATGACTTATTATATAGACCTAGTAAGTTTTGATAATTGACAAAGGGCGATCATTTAACTGAATTAGAGAGTAAATCATTGATGATCAGTTTTTGGCAATTCGATATAGCAAGGTTTCTATGATGCATCAGGTAAGTAATTAAAAACTTTCACTAACTGATGCGGCAATAGCGATTTAGCAAAATCTGTTCCATCTTCCATAACTGCTATCACAGAAATTGCAGCAATGTAAGCATGAGCAAGATGAGAACCTAGTCCAGCTAAAACTATAAACTCAGTGAAATCCATCTCAGATTCAACCTTTGTATTTCCACGACCATCAGTAAACCGCACCTTCATAGCTTCTGAATCGAACCAAATACTTTCATGCGCGATTGCATTCCTAATTTTTGGACGAGCAAGTCTGCCGAATATATAAAATACTCCATTCTCACCTCCAGTTAGAGTATTAAAATCATTGACTTTATTTGCATAGTTAGTATCAAACACTTGTAAGTTAACTGTTTTGCCCAACGATGTACGCCATAGAATTATTAAGTAAGACAACAATCCATTGAGAAATTCGTTATATGATTGAAATAGCTGTTTATAAATTTGCCAAGTTAAAAGTCGATTTTGTGAATGACTTATTTCTCTCGCAGCAAGGCTAGATTGAGTCAACGAACACCAACGAGTTAATAAAGATGATTCAGGAATACTTGGATAATCTTCAATAAAGCTATGAACAAATGCTAAAGCAATTTCAGGGTCTTTGCGTTTAGCTTCTCGATATGCAACTATCAGAAGCTGACACACTCGGCTACGAATCTCATTAATCTCTTGCACTTGACGTTCAGTTTCTTCTTGAAAATCGCAAGCTACTTGAATCAAAACAGCAACTCCTCCTAGAAGTTTAAGCTGATCATAATGCTGTTGAGATTCTTTAATAGAATGACCAAACATGCCTTCAGAAGCTAACTGTGAAAGTTGCTGAACTAAGCGTTGATGTGTGTTTTTCAAAGCTGCTCCTGTCTATCGTCGTAATGATTTATTATAGTACGCAGGCAATTAGGCTATATATTGAGGAGTAGAGATGTATTAAAAAAATTTCTTCTAAATGGTTAAAATAAAATACTAGATTGAAGGATAAAAAAGTTAAAATTTGACCGTTGGAATCTGAGGAGATACATTGCGGTCAAACTACATGATGTGTATTGCTTTCATTAAAAACATTGCTAAGCATAATGCTTAGCCTTTCACACAGATAATCTGCTTCAAAGTCGCAACTACTTCCACTAGATCAGATTGCTGATTCATTACTTGTTCAATTGGTTTATATGCCGCAGGAATCTCATCAATGAGGCTAGTATCCTTGCGGCACTCAATGCCTTGAGTCTGCTGAATTAAGTCATCTAAAGTGAATTGATCCTTCGCTTTACTCCGCGATAGCAAGCGCCCAGCCCCGTGAGAACAGGAGCAATAACTTTCAGCATTACTTTTCCCTTTGACAATGAAAGACTTCGCTCCCATTGATCCAGGGATAATACCATAGTCCTCAGTTCTTGCCCTTACTGCACCTTTGCGTGTGACATAGACATCTTCTCCAAAATGAGTTTCTTTTTCTGCATAGTTATGATGACAGTTTACAGTTAGTAAAGGCTTCACAGGCTTGCCGCCGCTAGCATACTTCTCGATAATCTTCTTAAATCTTGCCATCATGACATCGCGATTGAAACGTGCATATTCCTGCGCCCATTGCAAATCTCGCCAATAAGCTGCGAATTCAGTAGTACCCGCAATAAAATAGGCAAGATCCTTATCAGGTAAAGAATTTTCTGCTAACCGTGCGAGATTTTTGGCTGTATCGATATGTCTTTGAGCCAGCATATTGCCAATATTTCGAGAACCAGAATGGAGCATCAGCCACACCTGATTATCTGTATCTATGCAAACCTCTATGAAGTGATTACCTCCACCTAGAGAACCCATTTGCTTCATCGCTTTACCTTCCAGATGTTGAACTCCTGAATGTAATTCGCGGAATTCTCGCCATCCTTGCCAATTTAGCACTGGCTTTTCAACTTCTTTATTGTCATTAAAACCTACGGGAATTGCGGCTTCGATTTCTAGACGAATTTGCTTAAGCTTACCTTCTAGCTGTTCGTAGCAAAATGGAGTTTTAATTGCTGCCATGCCACAGCCAATGTCTACGCCTACCGCCGCAGGTACGATCGCTTCTTTAGTGGCAATCACGGAACCAACAAGAGCGCCCTTACCGAGATGTACGTCAGGCATGAGGGCTACATGCTTAAACACAAATGGCAAGGATGCAACATTCTTTGCCATTTTGGTTTCTTCATAACCTAGGTCATGATCAGCCCAAGACAAGACAGGCTTGGGTGTTGAGATATTTAACTGTTGATAAGGCATAGTCTTAATTTCATATTGTAGTATGCATACTACAATATGAAACATAATCGCGCAATAGCATTAATCCCAAAAGTTCAGGGCAGCGAAAAGCGCTGCCCTGAACAAAAAAAAGAGACGTTGCTTAGCAACGTCTCTTTTTTTGGGATTAAGATTAAATTTAGCTAAACTGATTTAGCATCAACTTCAGCAAAGGTTTTGTAGCATTTCTCAGAATCATAGATATGGCAGCGATCGCCAATATCCTTCATCAAAGCCCAAGAAAACTTAGTCTTATACATGTATTGTCCCCAATTCTCATCAAGAGACTTATGCGCTAGACGTAAGTTATACGAAGGAATACCTGTCGAAATGTGGTGAGGCACATGCACATTGATATCGTGACAAAGCCATTCCACCCAAGCAGGATAGTCACAATGGACAGTTCCAGTTAGCTGATCGGTCGCTGCATGCCATTTATCTGGAGTTTTAAATTGAATATCTGGCATTGTGTGGTGAACAAGGGTGAAAGTACTCATCCAGAAGTGATAAACCAACCAAGGCATCAAAAAGAAATTGATAAATCCTAAGAAACCTGTGGTGTAAATCAAAATTGGTAAAGCGATCGCCGCAAAAACAATCACCAAGCGATAGGAAAACTTCACTGGTTCTTGCTGACGCTCAGGATAAAGACTGGCATCAAAGTGCAAATTTGCCCAATGCAAGATCGATCCAAGCCACCAAAAATTGGTGCGAATCAGGCGATAAACATTAGAAATTAGACCTTTGCCTTCTTCATACTGTTCAACAGTGAAAGGATACCAAGCATTATCTTCACCCATTTTATTGGTATGCAGGTGATGGTAATCATGCTTGAATCTCCAGCCGTGGAAAGGGTAGAGAAGAGGTAAGAAGGCAATATGACCAACCAGATCGTTGACCCAACTCTTATTAGAAAAGGAGCGATGTCCACAGTCATGACCAATCACGAACCAGCCTGTCAGAGCCGTACCCGTAAAGATCCAAGCGAAAGGCAACAAATACCAAGGAGAAAAAGCGATGCTGGCATAACCAAGCGCGGCGGCTGTTAAGGAAAACAAAACATTCAACCAAGCTCTGAGAGGTTTTTTCTCAAAGTATTCAGTAGGGATAGTTTTGATGATGTCGCGGAGGGTAGTCTCAGGGGTAAGAGTGTGTGAGGAGTTTTGTATGGCAACCACTACTGAGCACTCCCTACTGCGGTCAGGCGTTGACGGCTCAAGCTTTGTAATTGTTGGAAAAGAACATCAATATCAGATTGCAATTCCGCCAGTTCGGCTTGAACTTCTTCGGAATATAACTTTTTAGCGGTTACGTTCAATGTAGAAATCTCTTTTGATGGGGCTTCAGTTTGTTTGCTCATACTTCCTTTAAAACGCTTTGAAAACGTTACGATCACACCACAAAATAACAAAAATATTTTATGACTCAGATTCTATCCTATGTCATGTGTATTTTTGTGTACCATAAACATATCTAATGAGTAATTATACGGATTGAGATCGTTGTAACTGTTACTTATTACACAGACAATACGATTACTTGACATGTTCCCTAGCCCCTAGATTAAAGGCTATGCTTAGTACAGCCCTTACTTTTTAAGTTTGTTTTTAGGTTTAGTATTTAGTACCAAGGGGGGTATCGGCAAATAAGATTGGGGCGATCGCTGCGGCTGAACCCAGACGATCATCGGCATATTCTTCGAGGCTGTAGTACTGATCCATGCGATCACATAGTCCTTCTGGACTCAGACTTTGGATATTGTGGCTGATGATATAGCTTTGAGCCGCAGAGCCACGAAAAGCGGCAAAGGCTTCTTCACAGTAAGCTTGCTTAGACTCATTAGAAGCCGACATCCAGTCAGAGCCATGCATATTACCGCTGAGAATCGGCTGCCCATGAGCAGGGATCACAGGACGACGTTCAGCAGCGATCGCCTGATAGGGTGCGATCAAAAGGGTAAAGAGCATGACTGTAACTAAAACAAGTCTTTGAAGAACATGAAAATTAAAAATTTGAGTCATAATTTACTCGAAGTCTAGCTAAAAAGTCGTTAAGGTTTGATAACATTTCCTGATTAATCGCACTTAACATATCAAAATAGTAAGCGTAATATTATCGAATAGGTTGTATTGTCTGATCTCTGGGGATTTTTTAGCTTCTTGATAAATCCTCCTCCCTGATTATTTCGTTAAACTCATGTTGTTTACGATACAGAAAAAATTCACCTCTCCTAGTTCATCAAATTTACTAAATTTTCTAGCCCGCCAAATGTCCGAACACTATCTAAATCATCCTACTTTTGGCTTGCTATCTCGCTTATGTAGGGTAGATGAGTTTCGTAGTTTGTTTACCACTCTCTACGCACAAAGGTTGTTTTTCCTAATTACTACTAGTCCTGACGGTGTTCAGTTTGAGCCTGTCTCACGAGCAGATGCCAAGCTCATGGTCGAAAACCAAATGCGATCGCTGCGGCGTGGCGGCACTGATACTGATCAAAAAAACTTACAGCACATATACAAGCGAACTTTTTCCCAATGACCTCGCGTATTTCTCTCAAAGCTGCCGCAAAAATTAATCTCTATCTGGAGATTACGGGGAATCGTGCTGATGGTTACCACGATCTAGTGATGATTTTGCAGAGTATTGATCTATGCGATCGCGTTGATATTCGTAAAATCGGTACAGATGAGATTCAAATCCTTTGTACTAACCCTGAAGTACCTTGCGATCGCTCTAATCTGGCTTATAAGGCTGCTGCTTTGATGCAGAGCCTTTATCCAGAGATTGGGGGCATGGAAATTGTAATCGACAAGCAAATTCCGATGGGGGCTGGTTTAGCTGGTGGCTCGGCAAATGCCGCCGCAGTTTTTGTGGGGATTGATCGCCTTTGGGATTTGGGACTCACCCAGTCACAGCTTTGTGATTTTGCGGCGCAGTTAGGTTCTGATATTCCTTTCTGTGTCTCTGGTGGCACTGCTTTAGCGACAGGTCGAGGCGAAGTACTTTCACCTTTGCCCGATCTCATTGATTTAGTCTTAGTGATTTGCAAGCCACGTCAGATTGCGATCGCGACTGCATGGGCTTATCAAACTTTCCGCAAGCAAGAGTTGCTTGCCACGAGTCAAGTCAAAAATCAAAATCTCTCTAGTCAAATCGTGGCGGCGATCGCTTCTGGTGGTGAATCCGCACCTCATAAAATTGGGCGCTTACTATACAACGATCTCGAACGAGTAGTATTGCCTGAGTATCCTGCAATTGCTGAACTCAAAAATAAATTGCTAGATCAAGAATGTCTTGGCGCGATGATGTCTGGATCTGGATCAACGGTATTTGCGATCGCGCCCGATCTAGATCGCGCTCAGCAAATTGCTGAAGCTGTGAGAACCGATGACATTGATGTATGGGTGGTAAAGAGCTTAGTTAGATCGATCTTTGATGCTTGATTACAGACAAGGGGCTTAACAAAATCAAGAACCGATTATTTGTGGCGCGGCTTCGCGCCACAAATAATCGGTTCTTTACTCTAATCGCTGGTATCTTGCAAGCGATCGCGATCCAATAACTCAATTTGTGAACCATTGATCGCAATTAATCCTTCACTACTAAGACGGTAAAAAGCTCTAGATAGGGTGGCAGGAATTGTTCCTAAAGTTGCGGCTAATTGAGTTTTGGTGACATCCAGAGTTATGACATTAGCGCCACTTTCATGATCGCTTAAATCCAATAAATAGGAAGCTAATCGTTGTGGTACATCCTTACAAGAGAGTTCTTCGACCATGTGCGCGAGTTTGCGTGAGTGGCTTGCCATACTCATCAACATATTGATGGCAATCGCAGGATATTGGTGAAGCAAAGCTAGAAAGGGAAGCCGAGGAAAGAAGATTAATTCTGTGTATTCTAAGGCGATCGCCGAAGCAGGGAAAGCTTTGCCATCGAGGGCAGGGACTTCTGCAAAGTAATCTTGCCCATTCAGCAAATGTAAGATGTGTTCTTTGCCATTAGCAGCCATTTTAAAAACCTTAACTCGTCCTGTGTGGACTATGAAAAATCCTGTTGCTTCACTATCTTGAAGGAAGATTGCCTCGCCTTTGTCAAACTTTTGCAGTTGAGCAATTTGAGCTAAAGGAATGAGTTGCTCTGGCGATAATCCTCGAAAAATTAGAATCGTCTGCAACCAATGGCTCAAGTCTAATTTGTTTAACATTTTTCTCAATGCGATCGTTGCGTTCAACAACTATACTTCCAATCAAAAGATTACAGCTTTGTATAACAATGGTCGAATTAGTCAGTACAAATCAAAACCCAAAAGAGTAATGGCGGCGCGAAGCGCCGCCATTACTCTTTTGGGTTTTAATTTCTAAGCAAAACTTGAATTAATGTATAACAAAATTAGTTTTAGAGTTAAGAATTTTTTAAGTTTTTTTTGACTTAAGTCAAAGACTTCTCAGGTGATGTTCTCCTATGCTGCTATCAACAACAAATTAGATTAAACACAAATTGCATATGACAACATTATTTGAAAAGCTAGGTGGTGCAGCAGCCGTTGATGTAGCTGTCGATCGCTTCTATGAAAGAGTGTTACAGGATGATCGCATCAAACACTTTTTTGCAGATACAGATATGGTGAAGCAAAGGGCGCATCAGAAAGCCTTTCTCACCTATGCCTTTGGTGGTACTGACAAATATGACGGTCGTTATATGCGCGAAGCTCACAAAGAGTTGGTAGAAAAGCAGGGTTTAAATGGGACTCACTTTGATGCGGTTGCTGAGGATTTGATGATTACCCTCAAAGAGATGGGAGTTGCTGATGAACTATTGGCAGAGGTAGCAGCAGTAGCGGCGGCTCCACAGCACAAAAAAGATGTTTTGAACGGCTAAAGATTTTGTCGAAAGTGCTGCTTTATAGCACTTTCGATCTAGAAAAAACAGGACAATAAATATATGGCAACTTTTCAAATCAGCGATACCGTAGGCGAAATCGTTCGCGATCGCCCTTCCCTTTCGCGCCTGTTTGAACAAGCCAAAGTTGACTATTGCTGCGGCGGCAAGAAAACGCTGGATGAGGCATGTCGCAACCAAGGTATTGATCCACAGACCTTTCTCGCCCAATTAGAAGTGATTGCTAATTCAAACACTGAGATAGAGATGAATGTAGCAACTCTATCCCTTACTAAACTAGCCGACCACATCGAACAAACCCACCATGCCTACCTACATACTGAGCTACCTCGCTTGGAAAAGATGGTAGCCAAAGTCGCGGCAGTGCATGGGGAAAAAGAACCACGTCTCCATCAAATCAAGGATATATTTCTCGCGATATCTCAAGAACTAGAGACGCATTTGCAGAAAGAAGAAAAGATTTTATTCCCGATGATCCGTCAGTTAGAATCTAGCGCCATAGTTCCCTCTTTCCATTGCGGCACGATCGCTAATCCTGTACATCAAATGGAATTTGAGCATGACGAAGCTGGCGTTGCTCTCGGTCAACTACGTCAACTCACCGATAATTACACTCCCCCTGAATGGGCTTGCAACACCTATCGCGCCATGCTCGATGGTTTGCTGAACTTTGAGCAGGATATGCATCAACATATCCACAAGGAGAACAATGTCCTGTTTCCTAAAGCGATCGCTCTAGAGAAAATCAAAGCAAGTCAAAGCTAATCAGAATTAAGCGATCGCTATATCTGTGAAACTTAAACCAAGGCAGGTTGCGTCTCTAAATTACAAAATGTTAGATCCCACATTCCGCTCTTATTTTACTGAAAAAAATATTTAGAAAGCAAATCCTTATACAGCAAGTATTTTGGGCTTTAATCCCAAAAGAATCA
>NZ_NDHW01000114.1 GCF_002251945.1 Pseudanabaena sp. SR411 | reverse complement strand
GAGATTGTTGAACAAGAATTTCTGAGCATCATGTGCTGCGCGACCTGTTCTAAATCCGTAGCTATGTGCGTGGAAGGTTTCTTCGTGTGCTGGTTCAAGCGCGTATTTAGCTAGGCATTGCCAAGCTCTATCGGCGATTGTAGGCACTTTTAGCATACGCATTGTCCCGTCTTTTTTAGGGATGGGGATTTCGCGTAAACCTGAGTGTTTCCAGTTGATATAGTGTTTAGCTAAGGTTTTCTCCAGAATGAAGCGTTCTTCAAATGTGAGTGACTTTTTGCCATCAATACCAGCCGTTTTCTTGCCAGCATTCAGTTGAGTTACTTGCCGAATCGCTAGTAATCTAGCTGATTTGGATTTGAGAACTAGTTTTTGTAAAGACCTTGCTTTCCGCATATCTTTAACTTGAATCGCTTTATACACGCGCTTTTGTAGTTTAAAAAGGTTGACTCGGAATTTCTTCCAAGGCAATTCTTTCCAGAGTTCACTAATATTTCTATCGTGGCTAACCATAATCTGCTCTAGTTTGTGTAATCTGAATACCTTGAGGCAATTACGCCCCATCCTACCCGTGTCTAAGGGGTTAATCCTCTCGTCTGGTCTACCATAAACTCGACAGTTTATAGACCTTAGACTCGTTTTTATTCGTTCCGTCCAGAAGATTGATATGTCCCTGTAGATGTAGCCAATTCAACCGCCAGAACCCCATACTCGTACCGCTATTGTTTGGAAGATGCGGCGGGATACTAATCTCTGGCGAAGTCAGACTTTATTGGTTGCGCCTGCTTGCGCATAGGTTGCTTTTTGAGGCTCTGTTTCATCATGGGGACTCCCTATTAGCGCCAGTGTCCTCAGCATTTAGAGGTCTGATTGCGCCCTGTTCCCAGCTTCAGCCTCCAAGTAACGAGCTTGGTCACTGTGGGCAGATAAGGAGTCAGTCTTGAGTTTAGACGATAGGGCTTGCACCTATATCATCTGGACAGTTAAGCTAGACTTAGGAGTCTTGGCTCTAGTGGTTATTTACGGACTGGTTACCGTGATTCACACTAAACGAATCACACCCAGACTTGCGCCGAGATCGCATGAATTGGTGTATCAGTTCCCGCCTGTCGATAAACTACTAACACCGCCTAAAAAATCGAGGCGAATTCATCAATATTCACAACTAAACTTTCATCAGAATCACCACGTTTACGAGCGCGAACCAGATTACGGCGATCTCGATGAAGGGCATAGGAGCGACGACTATAGCAAACCGCAGGATTCCAACAGCTATCGCCATCATTGCCATGAAGTTCTTGAGCCTGAGCTGCCGAAAGCATCGCACATTTTTTACACTTTTCGGGAATACCTTTAGTCATGTTTCGGCCAAAAAGAATTTAATGTAAATCTCTTAATGTCACTTTGTATCGTTTTGCTGGCATAGCTTTTTCCTTACTATTTTCTATGCTTTTATTTTACCCATCAATTTACCTTTGACTGTCTACTAGTTCCTTGCGTGGTAAATAGCAATGACCATCTTCAGCAGCTTCCCCTAAACAATGGAAGATTCCCGCAATGCTGCGAAACTCTGAACTAACTTCAATGCCAATATTCCGAGCAATCTGATCGGCAGTAAAGAAACCAATACCATAGATATCTGTCGCCAGTTGATAAGGATTTTCAGAAACGATCTTAATGGAATCGTTACCATAATGCTTGAAAATCTTGACTGCATAGGTGGTGGATACTCCATGTCCTTGCAGAAATACCATGACCTCCTTAATTGCTTTTTGCATCTCCCAAGCAGTTTTGATCATCTTCACCCGTTTCTTGGCAATGCCAGGAACTTCTATCAGACGGTCAATCTCATTCTCAATGATGTCAAGGGTATCTAAACCAAAATGAGCGATGATGCGTTTGGCGGTGACTGGTCCCACGCCTTTAATCAAACCACTGCCCAGATATTTCTCAATTCCTGTAATCGTGGCGGGTTTAGTTTCACGGTATTGAGTGACTTGGAATTGGTCGCCAAATTTAGGATGCGATCGCCTTGTGCCTTCTAGGGCAAGAGTCTGTCCTGCTTGGATATTGGCAAAGTTACCGACTACGGTGATTAGGTCTTGAGCCTTCGGTACTTTTAGCCGCGCTACAGTATAGTTTGTCTCTTCGGAGTGAAAGGTGAGGCGTTCGATAATGCCTTGTAGGTAGTCGGTGTTGTCAGGCATAAGCCATAAGGACGGATAAGTGTAGCGATCGCTTTACCATTATTGGCTAAAACGTGGAAGTACAATAATTGATTGGTGAGGGAGATGTCCTCCTTGTGGAGTAAGCTAAGAATCATATAGTGATCACAATTTTACCCATTACCTGACGCTGTTCAAGTGCAGAAATCGCAGTGGGAACTTCGCTCAAGTTCCATCTTTGGGAAATGAAGGGAGAAATTTTGCCATATTCAAGGAGATTACTCAAAATGGTGAGATCCTGCTGATTGGGTTTTGAAGATAGACATTTCACATTTCGTTGGCTGATTTTTGAAATCAAAGATCCAAAGAACATTATTTGAAAGAGTCGCATAATAGAACCACCGACTAGAACGTAACTTCCATGATTACTCAATATAGGTAAATAATGGAAGACAGAGCGATAAGCGGCAGTATCCAAAATTAGGTCGTAATGCTCTCTATTTTTAGTAACATCTGTTTGTGTGTAATCGATGACGTGATCTGCACCGAGAGATTGTACCATCGCCATTTTTTTAGTACTACATAGAGCAGTCACCTCAGCACCAAATGCTTTAGCAATCTGCACTGCAAATGAACCTACGCCACCCGATGCGCCATTAATCAACACCTTCTGTCCTGATTGGATCTGTCCCAAGTCACGCAGCCCTTGTAAAGCGGCAAGAGCAGCAGCAGGAACGGTTGCTGCTTGCTCAAATGAGGTGTTGGTAGGTTTTAAGACTAAGGCGGATTCATCAGCGCAGACGTACTCGGCAAATGCTCCGAAACCACATCCAGAGATGTCACCAAAGACCTCATCATTAATCTGAAACTGGGTGACATCTTTACCTACAGCCTCAACTCGTCCTGCCACGTCCATACCAAGGGTCTTGATTTTGGGCTTAAGTATGCCGCCATACATTAGTCTGCTTAGGAAAGGTGTACCGCGCATTAGATGCCAGTCACCGGAATTGACGGAGGCAGCATGAACTTTTACCAGCACACCTTTGTCCGTAACTACAGGCTTATCAACTTCTTGCAGACTCAACATATCTGTTGAGCCATAATTGCTCTGAGAGATTGCTTTCATACTATTATTTATTTTATAATGACTTACAGTGTAAGTTATACTTACACTGTAAGTTTGTCAAGATCGCAAGCAGATTGGATTGCTATATGTGAATCTTGAGATTAGCTGCGTCCATACTCAGTAGCAACAAAAAAAAGCTCAAATAGTTCAAATAGTGTAGATGACTAAACCGACCAACTCAGATCCCTTGTCCCATATCCCATTGAGTCGGGAACGGATTTTACGTGCTGCCATAGACTTGGCTGACAAGGATGGTATTGAGTCACTCTCAATGCGGAAACTTGCACAGGAAATGGGTGTTAAAGCGATGTCACTGTATAACCATGTCACTAACAAAGATGACATGCTAGATAGCATTGTTGATATTGTAGTTAGCGAGATTGAGTTACCTAAGATTGGCGGTGATTGGAGAGACGCGATGCGGCGGCGGGCGATATCGGCTTATAAAATTCTGTTGCGTCACCCTTGGGCGGCGATGGCCTTGATGTCACGGATGAATGTTGGTTCTTCCATGTTGAAATATATCGATATGACTCTGGGCTGTCTGTATGAAGCAGGATTTTCCTTCGAGATGGCGGATCATGCTACGAATGTGATTGATAGTTATATTTATGGGTTCACTCTTCAAGAACTAAACTTTCCCATTAATGAGTCAGATTATTCTGAAATGGCGGTGCAGGGTCTTCCAATTATTCCTGCTGATAAATACCCCTATCTCAACAAACTTACACATCAAGTTATAGAGGGAAGCTATGACGGTATTCATAACTTTGGGTTTGGACTAGAGTTAATTCTTAATGGATTGGAACCTATTTAAGAACAGCTTATATTAGAAGAATCTAATTTTCGTCTTATTGTTTTTGCCCCAGCTCATGAGGACATAATGCAATGGCAACTACAGATAATGCCCTAGACTCATGGCGCAAGACCCTAGAAACTTTGCTCCAATATTATGCCTATCTTCCCTATCGCTATGGAGATATGAGTGCTTACGCTGTCGTTAGCCGCGATCGCAACCACTTCATGCTGATGCGCGAAGGATGGGAAAACAGTCGGCGAGTACATGAATGTGTTGTTCATGCCGAAATTCGTAATGACAAAATCTGGATTCACTATGATGGTATTGAAGATGACATTACTGATGAACTGGTTGCAGCAGGAGTTCCCAAGGATCATATTGTCCTAGCTTTCCATCCGCCTCAAGTGAGAGCGCATACTGGATATGCTTTGGCATAAAATCTGAAATGATTATAGCTATAGCCACCTGTATCAGGACTAATCAAAACCCAAATAGTGTGAGGCGGCGCGAAGCGCCGCCTCACACTATTTGGGTTTTATGTCCTAACAAGAATGGCTACAGCTATACTTCGTAAACCAGCGATCTATATAGGGTAATATATAGCTAGTAAACGCTTGAGATCTATTGGGAGGTGTAACATGAACCAAAAAAGAATTACAGATCTGACCATAGAAGATCTCAAAACAGTGATTACTGAAGTAGTGGTTACGCAGCTACAGCAATGGTTTGGCAAACCAAACTCATCTATTACCACAGTCAAACCAGAGCCAACCATCCCCACCAATCAGCCCTATATTAATGCTGAAGGCGTTTATATATTGCCAACAAGGACACCCGAAGAAATTGCAGCAAGGGCAAAAGCATTGAGCGATCTTTTTAGTGAATGGGATAGCCGAGATGATGCTGATGAACAGCGAGAGACATGGGAATATTTGCAACAGGCTCTAGGCGAAGAATTGATAACTGAGCGTCCACTCTCACTCACCGCATGATTGTTTTACTCGACTCAGCCCCACTCGGCATCCTATCAAACCCTAACTCCACCCCCGCAACCCTAGAATGCCGCTATTGGTCAGAGAGATTAGTTGCCAAGGGTTATAGATTAATTGTTCCTGAAATTACCGACTACGAAGTTAGGCGTGAATTACTAAGAGCCAATAAATTAGCGGGCATCAGGCGTTTAGATCAGCTAAAAAATCGCTTGGAGTATTTACCCCTCACCACAGCAACGATGCTGAAAGCTGCGGAATTTTGGGCAGAAGCAAGACAGACAGGTAAACCAACAGCTAGTCCAGAAGCACTAGATGGCGATGTCATCCTTGCTGCCCAAGCATCGTTAATTGCTGAATCACAGGGCGATCGCATGGTCGTAGTAGCGACAACAAACGTAGGACATTTGGAAAGATTTGTAAACGCCAAATACTGGCAAGCGATCGCCTAAAGCAGCCTAACTATGGGCGATCCATAGGGAATCAGTAAGGCTCAAATACTCAAATGTAGCCATAAAAGAATAATTAAGCGGACTACAGGCATAGATACCAAAATGTACAGATTGAGCAAATATTTCTTGGGGAGTGAGTTTACCATTAGCTTCTGTATCGCCGAGGACAAAAAGATGAAAAATTCGCATTTGCTTGAAGTCTTCTCCATTGAATGAATGTTCAATCAAGAAATCAGCACCTCGGCGGCTCAGACGATACCAAATAGAGTTAATTGTAGAAATATCAGTAGTTGCCCAATCTGAATATCCTTGATTAGTGACGACACTGCCTAAGCGCGACATATCAATATTTTCGTACTCAACGGAAGCCTTAAACCAATTGTCACGATCAATGTAAATCATGACACCAGCCTGATCAAATCTAGATTGGTAATTAAAGGAAACTTTAGTGGTAAATGAGAAGTTGCGATCGCTAGTTAGTAAAAGTGCTGGCGCGTTATCATGCTGAAACCCATAATAGGTGCGTTGCCAGAGGTCAGTATTTGGTTCAGTGGTGATTGTGATTGACTCATGACCTATGGTGAAGCGCTGAGGCTGATTAATCCATTGGGCGTTAGCAAAATTAATATTCATCTCAATTCAATCTCATGGTATTTAGTAGATATAGTGATACGAAGCCTAAAATATCTAGAGTGAAATGTGCTACATCCTAGCCATATATTACAAGCTAGCAATATGAGTGAACTATCAACATTAGAACCGATAAAAATAAAACTGCTAGTTGTCGAAGATGATCCGATGGTGCGGGTCGGGTTAAAGCATTTGTTGGGAGCTAGTTCTCAGTTTGAAATAGTTGGTATTGCTGAGGATGGCTATAGTGGCATCGAATCTGCAACGAGTCTACTTCCCGATGTGGTGTTGATGGATGTGGGAATGCCTCACTTAGACGGGATTGCCGCAACTCAGCAGATTAAGCAAGTGCTGCCCCAGATGAAGGTGATCATGCTGACATCGCATACAGAACGGACGGAAGTATTTGCAGCGTTGTCTAGTGGTGCGGATGGATACTGTGTCAAGGGTACAAGTGTAGAGCAGTTAACGAAGGCGATCGCCGTCGTCCATGAGGGCGCGACATATTTGGATGCTCAGATTGCTCAGTTGGTGGTAGATCAGGTCAAGATTGCCACGCCTACATCAAAAAACACACCACAAATTCCACAGGGAACGCTCTCAGATAGAGAAATGGAAGTATTACGTTTGATCGTCGAAGGTTACAGTAATCCAGAAATTGCCAAGGCTTTATATTTGAGTGAACATACGGTAAAAACCTATGTACGCGGAATTATGAATAAGCTATTGGTCAACGATCGCGTGCAAGCTGCTGTCCTAGCATTGCGATCGGGGTTAGTTGGCTAACTGCCACCAATGCCATGCAAAACTAGCCCAGCTAGAAAATGGGAGAGAATCGCGTATTCTAATCCCCAACGCCAGTAGAGATAGCCAAAGGCAACACCTAGCAGGGAATTGAGTAAAATCGTGCGAATAATTACAATTGATGTTAATGTCCAGATGCTTGCGGCAACGGGTAAATGGGCGATCGCAAATATCAAAGCCGCCACCGCGATCGCAATCCAGAAAGCTAATTTTGTCGGATGATTTTTGGTTCTCATGCCACCTTTCCAAAGTAGCCAAGTAATCAGCGTCATTACAAATAAGCGTAGGAGAATCTCTTCCGTAACTCCGCCATAGAAAGCCGCTAGCAATCTCTTCCAGAGATCAATATTTAAGGAAGTAGATGTAGTAGGCTGTGGCATGAGGGGCTGAAATAATAACGCGAGAATTACTAAAATTGCGCCGCCGAGAATGCCACTAACTAGAGATAGTCTTAGCCCTATTTTTGATATTTTGGGTAATTTCGCGCCATAGACAAAAGCACGGGCAAAGGGTGTATCTAGTCCAAGTGATCGCCCTAAACGCAAGCCAATCCAGCTTAAAAAGAACATCAAAACTGCTGACTGTATCGCACCAGCAATCGCTAAAATTGGTAGGGGAACAGGTGGTGTTGTGGATGTGGGCATGAGTGACAAAATGTAGGGGAAACCTGCGAGGGTTCCGAATCCGCCTAAAACTGCCCAAAATAAGGCGAGTCGAATATTTTTATGAGTGGATTGATGATTAGTGGAATGTATATTCATGGTAGTTATTTGTGATTTTTGACAATGGGAACTGTGAACCAAAATGTCGAACCTTTTTCAGGACTACTGATGACCCCAATTTCGCCGCCGTGGGCGGAGATAATCTGACGACACATATATAGCCCTAAGCCGAGACTAAGCGATCGCCTTTGGTCACGACCGCGACTGTATAAATCAAAGAGGCAATCACATTGGGCATGGGGAATGCCGATGCCGTTATCACTGACAGTGCAACGCATCCAAGTTATTATTTCTGAATTTTTGGATTTACTTAACAACTTTTTAGGTTGCCGTTTACTTTCAAAAGTTTCCGCAGCTAAGGTGATTTGTAGCCCTGTGCGATTGTATTTGAGCGCGTTAGAAATCAAGTTCTCATAGACACGCCGAAATTGTAAAGGATCGATATGGATGATCGGTAAATCATGGGGAATTATATTCTTCACAATAGTACGTTCTTGCTGAAAGAAAGGTTGAAAATCTTTGAGAATATCTTCCACTAATTCGTGCAATACAATAGGTTGCGGATGAATGATGATTCCCTGCAACTCGGTAGCATGGGTTTCTAAAAGTGTATTGATCAAGGCAACTTGACGTTCTCCACTAGCAATCATTTGTTCTAATAACTCCTGTGGAATTGTTGCCATTGATTCAGAAGGTTTCAGAAAACTCTTGAGAGTCATCACCGCACCTAAAACGGGATTGCGTAAATCGTGGGATACCGCATGGATAAAAGCGCGTAACTGTTGCCTAAGTTCCATTTCACGCTTACGCGATCGCTCGAATAGAAAAGCCCCAGAGTCAGCGATCGCACAAAGAACAATCGTATAAACTCCCGTCATCAAATAATTAGCCAATAGGTCAAAATTGGGATCGCGTAAACCACAGAGAAAGGCAATCAAAACATATACTAAAGGCGTAATCTGACAGAGCAAATGCAGTCGCCAATGTACTGGCACAATAAAGGCTTGCAGCGAATAATAGATTAACCATAGCGAAGAATCGAGGCTGATTTTACCTTGCCATAATGAATTGATCTGCGTTGGTAAAATTACTAAGGCATTGAGAATTAAAAAACACCTAACAGGATTTTGATACCCCCAACGCGATCGGCAAATGACTAAGCCAAGGGAAAAACAAATAAGTTGAATCACCACACTTTCTAAATAAGATTGCGATCTCGCTGCGTTAAACATCAACTTTGGATCACCCGTTGCATCGAGACTAGGGATCACAACTGTAAAGTTTAAAATTGTCACCAGAATTAAAACCGCCCAAATCGTCCAAGCAATCAATTGAATGCGTTCCGCAAAAAACTGTTTTCGCCAAGCTAAAAATTCTGAAGAAGTATTATTCTCTGGAGAAACTAGGCGTTTGACAATACGACTTAGCCTCATGGTTGTACCCTGTTTACTTGATTTTGAAAAATTCATCGGTGGTGCGATCTTTGATTCTTGCTTCTATTTATTCTCTGAGACTCCAGATTAGTTTTTGAGCAATCCATGCGTGATCGAGAATTGCTAAGGCAGTATCTACAGAGTATTCACCAGTAGAAGTAATGTGTAAAGCTCTACGCACAAAGGTATTTAGGCATATTTCAAGGTCAGTGTTTTGATTGTGGCAGCTATTGTTGGCGGTTGTCTGACTAAAAACTAAAGGGGTAGGAGTTGCGATGCTCTGCATAATTTTGTCTCCAACTTAAAATTGCTATCCCACAGCATCACCTCATTTAAGCCTCCGGCAATACCCGCGATCGCGGGATGTTGTTCATCGATTGATTCATCCAATTGGGTGAGCCAATCGACCGAGACAAAACAGGGGATTCAGAGACTAAAGCGATCGCTCTAGTATGCAGTCATTCGCAAGTAATTACTAAATAACCGCCATGAATACACCCATCTCTCAACCACTGAAATCAAACCCTAATACCAATCAATCATCACGTTTCAATATCGTGGAATACCTCAGAAGATTAGGCGATCGTATTGTCGAATATTTCAACTCTCAATCAGAAATCAAAGTTTGGCAGCGTCAAGACCGCTTTGGTAATGACTACTGGGAAGTCTATGACCCCAATACCCATCGTTCCGCATCCTTTGGCTCTGAAGCAGAAGTCAGAATCTGGATTGAAGAACTTTTCTATCAGCAACAATACAACTCTGTCTATCAAACTTCTAATTACGACTATCACCGATCTAATTTTTTTCGTTAATTTCTGTTCATTAACTATTTACAAGCATTTTAAAGATATTTCAGGAGGTTTAACAATGCTCACTTCATTTTTACTCAACGCTCTCCCAAAGACAAGTTTGCTAGGTATGGCGATCGCTTCTTCACTATTTAGCTTTACTAACCATGCAGAAGCAAGGCGTTGCGAAACCATTGCCCAAGGAGCAGGGGGCAATGTTCAGATCCGTGCTAATCCAAATCACAACTTTTTTAACTTCGTTGTTGACTATCCCAACGGTACAAACTTAGATGTGATTAGACGGGATGGGAATTGGCTGGAGATCTATGCACCTACGCGCAGGTTTGGCTCTAAATATGCCACAGGATGGGTAGAACAAAGTCAAACTCGCAGGCTCTGTAAAAGTTTTGATAGATATGGTGATCACTATGGTGATAGATATTCTCGCTATCCCCGTCGTTCTCAACCTATTTACCACTATTGATTATTTAAGAGAAGGAGTCTTTATGCAACTAAATTTATCGCTCAATAGAACGAGCTTGATTGGTATAGTGAAATTTTGAGACAAGTTGAGCGATATTGCTTCTATGAAATCTAATTTCATGACAATTTTTAGATGAACTAAGTTTTGAGAATATTCTTGTGGAGTGAATTAGCAGAATGTAAAACTATCATCGCGATCGCTAAGGGCAACATTAACAAAGGAATAATGCCCAAGCCAGCCCAACTCGCAATCCAGCCCACACCAGAGGGAATGACTGCTGCACCGATACTTGCGGCACTGGTGGCAAAGCTGACGGCGGCGGGAACTAAACTAGCAGGTAACTGTTTGGGAATGAGCCAGATGATGGCAGGAAAGATCGGCGCAAGGGCAAAACCAATCATCGGTAAACTAATCCATTGCTCAGGTAATTGCCACCAAGCTAACAGCCCGATCATCAGCAGGACGAGGGACATACTAATCGTTTTTACGGCTCCTAGCGATCGCAAAAAATAGCCAAGTATAAACCGACCGACGGTTAAGCCTAACCAATAAGCGCTAATGCTATACCCTGCAACTAATGTAGAAGTTTGGCGATCGCTGATTTGAACAATGTAAGCCCAATTACTAATTGAAGCTTCTAAACCGACATAGATGAGCAGCATTAATCCTGTGAGAAGTACTAAGGGAGTTTGCAACGATCTCCGCAGATTTTGCCAAGCGGGAGCAGGAGATGCGGCTTTACTTCTCTTCATGGATGGATAGTGATAAATAATTGCCACAAACACACTCACCATCAATAAACTAACGATCGCTGCTAATACTCCATAGACCTGTCGCCAATTCATGCCGATCGCTAATAAAGTCGTAGTGATCGCCGCACCTGAGAGCGCACCAATACCATAGAAGCCATGGAGCAAGCCGATTAAATGGGTGCTGCGATCATCCTGTGCGATCGCGGTATTAATACCCGCATCAATCAGTCCAATTCCTAAACCAAAAAGAGTTCCTGCTGCCACCATCAGCCACCAAGTGGGCGATAGAGCATAGATGCCTAGCGCCATTGTCAGCATACTGGCAGCAGAGAAAAGCATTTTCCACAATCCCAGACGGCTATTAACTACACTACTGGTCAAGGCGGCAAGAATATATCCACTAATCTGACTAACAAATAGAAGTGTGATTGTGGCGGGGGTAAGATTGTATTCCCGTAAAATGGAAGGAAGTAATACTCCTAAACCAGCTTCGGCAATGCCAATGGCAATGAAAGCGTAAAAGGAAATTGCTAGGCAAATCCAAAGGGGTGGTGAGATTTTAGGAGAAATCATAGGGTATGTCTGCGATCATCTCGATCAAATTGGGTGAGGGCAACAGCAATTAATAACAAGGCGATCGCCACAATTCTCGCAGGACTAATGGGATGCGGTGTCACTCCAAACCAGCCCCATTGATCGATCAACAGAGAACCAGTCATCTGGCTACATACCACAGCTAGAGCCGTTGTCGTTAGTCCTAATTTGGGAATGATGATCGTGTTTAAGGTCACATAGATAGCACCGAGTAAGCCGCTTAAAAATGCCCACCAAGGAACTTGAGGCAGTCGATCCAGATTTTGAGAACCAAAGATTCCCAATAAAATTAGGAGAGTCAAAGTCAGCGAACCCACTACAAAATTAATTGCTGCTGCTCCAATCGAAGATTGCAAAGTCTTGCGTAATCGCGTATTTGCGGCTGCACCGATCGCTAAAAAGCTACCGCCCGAACCCGCACCAATCAAAGCAATGAGCATATCCATAATATTTACCTAAATCATTTTTTTTGAAGATAGAAATAACAGCACTTCGCACTGTTATTTCTATCTATTAAGATTGCGCGAGAAAGAAGATAGCGACGATTAATAAACCGATCGCAAAGCGACGGTTGCGCGTGAGTCGATGTGTGGGCAAGTCTAACCAACCATAATGATCGACGATAATACCTGCGAGGGACTGTCCGCCGACCACCAATCCCAAGGTCAGAGTAGTACCTAAAACCGAAGTGAAGTAAGTACTAGAACAGATATACCAAGTCCCTAGCACACCACCGATCAGACTCCATTTCGGTGCTTTGGCGATCGCTGACCAATCAGGATGACCAAATTTTTGCGTCGCGATTAGTGCTATCAAAACCAATGTGCCGACAATATAGGAAATATCCGCCGCCAAGGGAACAGAATTTAGCGATCGGGCTAGTTGGGCATTAAAACTAGCTTGAATCGGTAACAGCGCACCGCTCAGTAAAGCCAGAAATAAATATAGACAAATTTGGCATCGCCAAGCAATCGTGCTTAGACGACTGAATCGATTAGAAATCATAGTGAGTGATCTTGAGTTACAAAGTGGTTAACTGGGTGAACTTTTACTCACCCACTGATATGGAATTAAAGTTGGCAGAAAAGCTAGTTTGTCCTATCTATGGTTAGCCCAATCTCTTGCCCGTAGGACAGTTCCAGCGTATGACCATCGGGATCTCGCAAAAATGCCCAGTAGCCAACGGGATAGCCAGAATCCTTAGGTTCCTCAACTAATAACCCTGCCTGACGAGCTTTGTCACATAGCATGTCCACAGCTTTTCGACTCTTACATCCGACACCAAGATGGGCAAGGGGCGACAGAACTGGCTGCACGGAATGGGTTTGAAGCAGAACAATTGCAAACGGTCGGGTATGATCGGTCAACCATACAACTTCAGCCTCTGTGGTTGCATCAATACGATGATGCACGACTTGCATTCCACCATAGGTTGAGTAGAATTTAATACTGCGCTCTATATTCGATACAGGTAGAGCAATATGAGTTAGTCCAATATCAAGCATGGTTAGTTACTCTAGAAAGTGGTCAATGACAGTTTGATGCCAGCCTCAATTAAGCAGGGATTGCCATTTGCCGATAAGAACCTTTGGTTAGCTCTGTCAATGCTGAGGGAGCGATGGGAGTCCAATTCAGCAAACGCTTGGCGCGATCGCCTGATACCTGCTGATTTAGAACCATTGCATCTGCTAGATCACCCCAGATTTGGTGGGCAGTCTCTAAGGTTATGTGCTGAAGTTTTACACCCACACCAGCAACCTCAGCCGCAGCCAAAGCCAATTTCTGAAAGGGCACAGATTCACCACTCGCTCCAATCAGCAGCGTTCCTGCGGGAGCCTGTTCTACCGCTTTGACATAAAGCGTCGCTAAGTCATCTACATGCACTAACGACCAGAAATTATTCCCCATGCCAATCACTGGCACTGCTCGCTGGTCGTATCCAGCCTTGGTCAGCATCGCTAGCAATCCGCCGCCATGCCCATACACCAGCGCTGGACGAATTACTACCGATCTCACTCCGTTAGCAGCCGCCGCTAACACCAAATCTTCGATCGCTGGTCGCCAAGCCACAATCTGAGGTGGATTTACCGACAGAGTCTCATCCGCTAATAATTCTCCCGTATTGCCCATCACCCAAATGCCGCTAGTGTACACAAAGGGTTTTTGGCTCCTAGCAAGCGCAGCTAACAGGGCTTTAACCGCCAACTGATCGACCATTGCCATGTCGAAATCATTGGTAGCTGCCGTGTGGATCACAGCATCAGCCTGTTGTGCCGCTTTATACAGACTGTTGACATCATTCAAATCACCACGATGAGGATGAACTCCAAGCAATTCTAACTTTTTCGCCGATGCTGCACTTCTTGCAATACCGACTACCTGATGACCGTGCGACTGCAATGCCCTAGTCACAGCACTGCCGATATATCCTGTTGCACTGGTAATTAATACGTTCATGATTATTTCCTTGGGGTAATACCCGATCAAAACTATCTTGATATCAAGATAAATGATGTCAAGATAATTGTCAACTATCTCGATATCAAGATATAATTACGCCTATGGAAAACGACAAAATTGACTACATTTGCCAACAATGGCAACAGGAATCGCCGCAATTAGACACTTCTCCACTGGGCATAGTTGGGCGAGTGCTAAGGATAGCTCGTCTGCTCGAAAAACATCGCGAAATGGTTCTGGCGGAATATGGATTGAGTGTTTGGTCGTTTGATGTGGTCACAACACTACGGCGGCAGGGAAAGCCCTATCAACTCAAGCCCACCGACTTGTATAGTTTGCTCATGCTCTCATCAGGAGCAACTACTAACCGCATTGATCGCTTAGAACAGGATGGCATTGTCATCCGTCTCCGAGATCCTAGCGATCGCCGCAGTGTGATTGTGCAACTGACCTCTAAAGGAGTTCAACTAGCTGATTTAGTAATTCCGAAATTATTGAAAAGTGAACAGGATTTATTAAGTCAGTTTGCTAATCCTGATGAAAGGGAATCTTTCATAGCGATGCTACGACAATTGCTAGTATCCCTCGACAACAAACTGGAATAGATTCAGTTAAGTAGCTAGGCACAATTAAATATAAAACCCAAAACATCCTTACCGCCCGCGTAGCGGGCGGTAAGGATGTTGATTCTACTTGTGGCAAATTTCTTACCATTCCTGATAGAGTTTCTTCGCGTGAAGCATAATTTCTTCGTTGGGTAAGCGAATCTTCGCTGTCTGGCGTGGATAGGAAGTAGCGATCGCATTTGAATCCTGTTCTACGATTGTCGCCACGGCACTCAAGATTGATTGATGCAAGAGCGGCTGATATATCTTTCTCTTGAATCTCACATAGACCAGCACAAAGGTTTTGGTCTGAGTCGCAGTTTCAGGATAAAGAACGTGTACTTGCAAAAGCTCACCCCAAGGGAACTCAGTTCTAAAGGTAGTTAGAGATGGAAAAGCATACTCCAAAATCCCTGTGTAGGTTTTGGGAGCAAGCAGAATTGCGGGATTGCGGCGAATATCAGCAAAGGTGACATCGGCGCGATCGAGTTCTTGGACAACCTTAGCCCAATAGCCATTCTGCTCAAACAAGGGAATGCGATTTGCCTTAATACCAAATAACTCGCGATGTGTACCATTCTGATGGTTGTAATCGTAGTTAATTAACAGATTATGCAAAAATTCTCCTTGGATACTTGATTCTCCCGCAGCACCCAAAAAAGTCATGCGATCGCTCAACTTGTCGATTAAGTCAGGCACAGGAATTTTGGCTTCCATATTTCCGTAAGTCCAAATGCAGTCGCCTCTGACCTCTAGCTTTAAAGGAGTTGCGAGCGGCTGAGCCGATTCTTTCCCAGCTTGATATAGCCGTCCCTGACCGTCAAATGCCAAGGCATGAAATGGACAGACAAGGCGCTGTTCGCAAATCCAACCATTCGACAATGGAGCCTGCATATGAGGACAGATGTTATTGATGGCAAATACTTCTCCCTGCTGATTTTGCCAGAGAACATAATCCTGACCATTCAGAGAAACTTTATAGGGTTTGTCAATTCCCAGCATTGAGCGATGGGCAATCAACCAAGGTGCGCCAAGCAAGATCGGTGACATAGGTTAAAATGTGATTAATTATTCATGTTTGATATTTAAAATACGACAGATTATTCATGTTTGTCAAGCATCTGTTTCGAGGAGATTTTTTTAGCAACTTATGACCGAATCACCGCAACTCAAAACACAACTTCGCCGCAAACCTCAACAAAAACGCAGTCAGCAAAGGGTTGAACAAATCTTAAAAGCCGCCGCAGAGGTGTTTGATGATGTTGGCTACGAAGCCGCCACAACGCATATGATTGCCGCAAGATCGGGGACAGCGATCGGTTCTCTGTACCAGTTTTTTCCCGATAAGCTCGCCATATTTCATTCCTTAGAGGCGCGTCACATGGAGCGCGTCATGGCGATGAATGGGGCGCTTTTGCAGTCTGCTGATCCGCAACGTCCCTTTGCAGAATTTATGGATCGGATGGTCGAGGCTCATGTTAATTATTTTCAAGATCCAATGCCCCGTGTTGTTTATCTTCAGTATTTTGTAGCGCCCCAGATATTTGTACTCTTTAATGAAACCTTTAACCAACAGTTAATTCAGCAGTATGGCGCTCTTTTGCAACGGTGGAATCCAGAACTGGCGGCGGAAAAAAGTGAGCGACTTGCAGAGACTGTTCACCATTGTTACAACGCTCTGCTACTGCAAGCCTTAAGGGGCGACGAGAGCAAGCGACAAGCTCGTTATGAGGAACTCAAAGCGTTAGTGGTTGCTTACCTCACGCCTCATCTCGAGTCAATAGGAGCAAAAGTAATGAAAGTAATGAAATGTCCGCACTGTCATTCACCCCATTTATCTAAAAATGGTCATCGCCACAACAAGCAACGCTATCTCTGCAAGGATTGTGGGAAACAGTTCTTAGAACGTGATCGCGAATGTAAAGACTCAATTTCTTAGAATAATGAAACACTAATCCTGCTATCCTCAACTGCTACCGATGCTATGCAAAACTAGCCCAGCCAGAAAATGAGAGAAAATCGCATATTCTAATCCCCAGCGCCAGTAGAGATAGCCAAAGGCAATGCCTAACGTGGAATTAAGTAAAATCGTGCGGATAATCACAATCGGTGTTAATGTCCAGATGCTTGCGGCAACGGGTAAATGCGCGATCGCAAATATCAAAGCCGCCACCGCGATCGCGATCCAGAAAGCTAATTTTGTCGGATGATTTTTCATTCTCATGCCACTTTTCCAAAGTAACCAAGTAATCAGAGTCATTAAAAATAAGCGCAAAAGAGTCTCTTCTGTAATTCCGCCATAGAAAGCTGCCAGCAACCGTTTCCAGAGATCGATATTTAGGGAAGTGGATGCAGCAGTTTGTGGCATGAGGGGATGGAACTGGAGTCTAGACTAAGTTGATTAAGAAAATCAGAAAAAGAGCAGGAAGAAGCAACCCAGAGAATGGAGAACTGAGCAAATCCAAGAGAATGAAAAGGAGAATATTTAGGATTAGGTATTAGGGTTGTCTTTGTTGACCTT
>NZ_NDHW01000113.1 GCF_002251945.1 Pseudanabaena sp. SR411 | reverse complement strand
GCATTGAAAAATGTTGGGCTTGGCTCAAATCTCGCATTCGTAAACTCTTACGCGATTCGGCTAATCTTCATGATGCTATTGACTCCGTTCTTGCTCTTGCCACGTCCTAACCTAGCTGGCTATAGCTATATGAGAAAAGTTCTGCGGGATTGGGTTCGATCGCTTGCCTAAAAACCTTGTAAAATATTATGAATCTGCTCGTTTAGGGTGAATTATGATTACGTTTGAAAGTGCGCTTGATGCGGTTAGTCAGTTGTCAATCGATCAGCAGGAAATGTTAATTGATATTCTTAAAAAACGCAATGCTGAGGTGAGAAGGCGGCAGATTCTAGAAGAATGTCGTGAGGGCTTGATTGAGTATCGTGCTGGTGTTTTAAAGGCTCAGACAGCGGAGGAAGCGATCGCCGATCTGCGTAGTTATTTGGATAGTTCTGAGGATGCATGAGAAAGCTGATTTTGACTTCTAAAATTAAGAGGTCGCTGAAAAAATTTGTGCAGCGTAATGTGGGCTTACAGAGACAGGTGGAGAGGACTTTGTTGCAAATGACGGAAGATGTGTTTGCGCCTAGTTTGATGTCGCATCGGCTGAAGGGTGAGTATGATGGTTTACGGGCTTGTTCTTGTGGATATGATTGTCAGATTATTTTCTCTATTGAGAAGAATGAACAAACGAATGAAGAAGAGATTGTTTTGTTAAATGTTGGTTCCCATGATGAGGTGTATTAAGTTCGCACAAGACAACAGGCAATCCATCACCGCTAATTAATTTTTTCCTTTTTACTTTCTACTTTTTCCTTGAATTTATGACAGATGCAGAGTTATTGGCAATAATCGCACAAGCTGAACGTGAGGGCTGGACAGAACTCGATCTGTCGGGGAACGATCTGGAAGGATTGCCTAGCGAAATTAGATGATTACTAAATATATAGCACTAAGTGCTATAGTAAAATCATGAGTATCCATAAAACTCGTTGGTTTGATCGTTGGGCGCGGAAGCAAGGACTAAATAATCTTAGTCTATGTTTAGCTGTGCGAGAAATGATGGAAGGGCTATATGAGGCAGATCTGGGTGGTGGATTAGTCAAAAAACGAGTTGCAAGAATTGGACAGGGTAAAAGTGGAGGTTTTCGGACATTAGTTGCTACAAATAGAGGCGATCGCTGGATTTTTGTATTTGGTTTTGCTAAGAGCGATCGCGGCAATATTAATAAACAGGAAGAGGAAGCTTTGAAGAAATTGTCTAATCATCTTCTTGCCTTATCGGTAGAAGATTTAGCTATGGCTCAGCGTAATGATGAATTAATAGAGGTACTTTGTAATGAAGAAATCAGCAATTCTTGAAGCAGTACATGAAACTGCTAAGGGGCTACATCAGTCTGGCGTGATGGATCAAGTGACTTTACGCGAGTTCGATCGCTTATGTTTGCCTCCAGTGGAACCGTTACAACCTGAGCAAATCAGGCAAATTCGAGAAGCTTGTCGAGTGAGTCAGGCGGTGTTTGCTTCTTTGCTAAATACGAGTGTGTCAACGGTGCAGAAGTGGGAGATCGGGCAGAAGCGACCAAGTGGAACTGCGCTAAAGTTGTTACATCTAGTTAAAAATCGCGGCTTAGAAATCATCACTTTCTAATTTTTTCCTTTTTCCTTTCTACTTTTTCCTTGAACTTATGACAGATGCAGAGTTATTGGCAATAATCGCACAAGCAGAACGTGAGGGCTGGACGGAACTCGATCTGTCGGGGAACGATCTGGAAGGATTGCCGAGCGAAATTGGACGGTTGCAAAGTCTGGAAAAGTTGATTTTAGGGAAGATTGACTATAAGGAAGGAGAGATCAAACGAAATCGTTTAACTGCTATTCCCCAAGAGATTTTTCAATTAACCAATCTCAAAGAACTGCATATTCCATACAACCAAATCAAAGAAATTCCCGATGCGATCGTCAACTTAGCCAATCTCACTCAGCTTGACCTCAGTTCCAACCAAATTACGCAGATACCAGATGCGATCAGCAACTTAGCCAATCTCACTCAGCTTGACCTCAG
>NZ_NDHW01000112.1 GCF_002251945.1 Pseudanabaena sp. SR411 | reverse complement strand
GAAAGCCTTTTGTTTTAGATAAATCTTGATTGACGGTTAGAGCGAAATGAAAATCTCTGGGGAGAAAGATTATTAGTCGCGATCGCCTGTCTCGCTAGTTCGGCGCGTTCGCGGGATTTAGTCATGGCGCTTGTGCCACCAAAGGTTTCGCGCAAGGTTAAGTAATTTTGAATAATTAGGGCTTCATTGTCGATAGAACTTTGAGCCACTTGAGCAGGAGTTAAACCTGATCGCGCGATCGCATCGGCAACACAGGGAATCACATGGCTAGGACGATTGACATGGTGATCAAGCAGCAGCGCCACTGCAAATTCTGAGCTTAATAGCTGCGAAAGGGTAAAGCCTTGCAAAGTTTGGGTAGGCGTAAAATAAAAGCGATCAAGTCGTGAAATCCCGTGCAGTACCTGTACCGATTGCACTAGTGCATCCATACCTGCGATCGCAAACCTTAGCGCCCAAAGTGGTTGCCGCATCAGGTTTTTATCGGCAGCATTAACTAGACGATTGCCATTGAGGGACATCCAACCCGTGATGCCATCTAGAGAAGTTACATCCAAGCCAAACTGTCCAAAATAATATTGAAACTCTGATGGATAACGTCTTTTTAAATTATTGAGCAACGCAGGTAATTCGCCCTGCTGTCCTGCGCTTCCTAACGTCCATTGGAATATCCCAAAACTGAGATATTGGCTGTCCCAAGTATTAATCGCGTCAAGGCTACCTTCATTTGCCGACGTTACCAACATCACTTTGATTTCAGATGGACTCATCTGCACCTGTTGCAATAAGCCAGAGCCATAGGCGATAAAGTCGCGCAGTTTAAAAATGCCTAGGCGATATAGTCCGAGATCTTTAGTTTTGGCAAAGGATTCTTGCTGCCCTGTATTTAGCAACTTAGCGATCACATCACTGCCAACGGTGGTAAACGAAATGGCAATTTTATTGGGTGGATACACTCCCTGCAATGTATTCCTGACCATCGCAACTTCAGGATTTTGGGTGATCGGCGGACTCGCGGCAATAGGGATGAGCAGTCTTTGACCAATTTGCAGACTTGCGGGATTAGTAATGTTATTAATGCGGGCAATCTCCCGCCAATCACCATTGACACCTAAAAAGCGTTTCGCGATCGCTGATAGCGTATCTCCAGCTTTAACAATATATTCCTGCATAGCTGTCTCACAAATCGAACGTCTCAAACTCTACTGGTTTAAACAGCATATTACGATCAATTGCTGAAAAAACTTTATTATTTGCCCTATCAGAAGTGACGCAATCACAAACTAACTTGGCAACATCAGCTCGATGGATAATTCCCGCAATCGTAGGATCTTCCGTCAGTACAGCGTTACCTGTGGCAACTTCGGACTTCAATCCACCAGAGCGAATAATTGTGTAGGTTAAGCCACTATCAACTAGGTGCTGTTCAGCTTTTTCTTTTTCCTTGAGAATTGCACCAAATGTTAGCAACACCTGCGGCGCGATCGCGACTACGCTACTACCACTGCCAATCGAAGAAACCAGAATAAATTTCTTGACTCCAGATTTAATAGCGGCCTCAATCAGATTTTTATTGCCTTCACAGTCGGCACGTTCACCGCGATCGCTGGGCAAACCACCCATCGTCGTAATCACTACATCAATTGCACGACCATGTAAAGCCTCTTCGATGTCAGCAGAATTTAAGGCATCACCAAATACAACCTTTGCACCTAGCGCCTCTAGTTCCACTACATAGGTAGGATTGCGGAGGAATACTGTGAGATTTACAGATGGTGGCTCATTTTCTAGTAGCAACTTGGCTATTTCACGCCCAACGCCTCGACTAGAACCAGCTAAAAAAATATTTTGCATAGGTTATTTCATCTATTTCATCAAAAAACTTTGCACAGCAAAGTTTTTTGATCTTGCTTAGACTTTAGAGCGATCGGTAAAAATTTCATAACCAGTTTCTGTCACCAAAACCGTATGTTCAAACTGCGCCGAAAGTTGATTGTCCACAGTTACTGCTGTCCACTTATCCGCCAAAATCCTGACGCGCTTTGAACCAGCATTCAAAATTGGCTCGATCGCCAAGGTCATCCCCGGACGAAAGCGTACATTTGGCAACTGATGCGTCCGAAAGTTAAATACTGAGGGTTCCTCATGTAGATTCCGCCCCACCCCATGTCCTGTAAAATCTTCAACAATCGCAAAACCATTAGCCTTAACATGATCCTCGATCGCCCCAGCTAAATCGAGCATACAATTACCTGGTTTCACTTGCTCAATCCCTTTAAAAAGGGCTTCTTCAGCCACACGCATTAACTTAGCGGCTTTCTCGCTGACATTGCCGACTGCTACGGTAATGCAAGAATCTCCATGAAACCCATTTTTAAATGCGCCAGTATCAACCTTGACCAGATCGCCGAGCTTAATCACTTTTCTAGCATTAGGTATGCCATGCACAACTTCATTATTAATGCTAGTGCAAAGACTCGCAGGAAACCCACAATATCCCTTAAAGCTAGGTACAGCACCCATCTCACGAATCCGCTTCTCCGCATGGGCATCCAGATCCATAGTAGTCATTCCTGGTGCAATGATCTCCGAAATTTCTTTGAGTACCGTTGCCACAATGCGAGATGATTCACGCATATAGTCCAACTCACGTTGAGACTTAATTTCAATACCTTTTGTTTGTTTAGGAGTTGATTGCTTAGCAGGTTTTTTGCTTTCTGCGCTCGGTTTAGATCGCAGGGCACTGAGAATATTCATTAATTATTTGAGGATAGTATTTACAAGGGCTAATATATTTTTAGCCTATTAAGTAACAGGATTGGTTATTTTTAGGTCAAATAGCAGAATTTGAATAGCAAAAAGCTCCTCATCAAATCTGATCCCCACCTACAGCACTTTTCGAGGTTCAACTATGACGCAATCTGGGATGCCTCCCGTACCGCCACCTTCCTCTGGTGGTGGTGTGCCACAGCCACGTACAAACCCCGCCGCACCCGCCCAGCAGCGTGTCGCACCTCCCACCAATCCTCAAGCGCCTCCTAACCCTCAAGCGCAGCAAGCCCGTGCGGGACTAACTCCAGCACAACAGCAACAAGCAATGGCCGCACAACAAGCCCGTGCTGCGGCTGCCGCCCGCCAAGCTCAAATGACAATTCCCACAGACACTCAAGTCACGAGTGTGCCACCACCACCAAACCCACGTCCGCCAATTCGTCCAGGTCCACCTCCAAACTTACCAGGGCTAGGTGTACCAGCGATTTTACAGCGTAGTACAGGGCAACCGACCCTTGCCCAAATCGTCAAAGATGCCCATGAACAAGGCTGTTCTGATGTTCATGCTGGGGTGAATGAACCAGTCCGCTTTCGGAGTCGGGGCTTAATGGTGACACAGGAGCAATATCCAGTTCCAGACAAGCAAACCTTTGACACTTGGTTGACAGAAATTATGGATGATAAGCAAATCCAGCAATTTCGAGACACCCTAGAGTTTGACGGCGCAACTCAGTACGAATTTGCCCGTTGTCGGATCAATGTTTTTGATTCGTTGCGTGGCTCCGCTATGGTATTGCGACTGATTCCCTTAAAGATCTTGTCAATTGACCAGCTTGGTTTGCCAGAGGTATTCCGTGAGCTTTGCTATACGCACAAAGGTCTGATTCTCGTAACTGGCCCTACGGGTTCAGGTAAATCGACCACTTTGGCGGCGATGGTGGACTTTATTAACACGGAAATGCAGAAGCATTTAATTTCCATTGAAGATCCGATTGAATTTGTGCATCAAAGTAAAAAAGCCCTGATCAAACAACGGGAAGTGGGCATCCATACCCTCAAGTTTGATAATGCCCTAAAAGCTGCTTTGCGCGAAGATCCTGACATCATTCTAATTGGAGAAATGCGCGATAAAGAAACCGTGAACACAGCGCTAAAGGCTGCTCAAACAGGACACTTAGTATTTGGAACATTACACACCAATAGTGCGGTGAAAACGATTGAGCGGATTCTCAACCTTTACGAACCTGAACAGCAAGGACCGATGCGGATTCAAGTCTCAGAATCTTTGGTGGGAGTTATTGCTCAATCATTGGTGCGTACTACCGATGGGAAGCGAGCCGCCGTTCATGAAATCATGATCAACACTGACGCGGTGCGTGACTACATCAAGCGAGGTGAAGTGGATGAAATTGAGGCGCTAATTCCTAAATGTACCTATGAAGGAATGGTCAACATGAATCAGTCACTCTATAAGCTCTACGAAGATGGTCGAATTACGGAGGAAACTGCGGTAGAAAACTCACCGAAACCAAATGAAATGGCGCAAATGTTGCGCGGTCGCATGTAATAGTAAATGCCCCTAAAGGGCATTTACTATTTTAAGATAATCACCTCGCCGCGATCGCTTGCAGCTTTAAACTCTTCACCAAAATTACAATGGGCTAATTCACCGAGTTGAATATTGCGCTCAAAGTCTGGTAATGATGCATTGATTTCTAGCGATCGCAGACAGAGTGAGAGACGGGTTATTTCAATGGACTCTTCAACAACATCACAACCAAAAAGATTGTGTTGCAGGATATGCGTTATTACTTCTGTCGGTGTTTGGTGAGCGATCGCTTCTACATTGTCTGAATTGTCTGAAAACTTAGTTAATAGATAATGAATGCGCTCATGTTCAGAAAGCAAAAACTCCAGAGCTGTAGTAAGGAATACACCTGCACCACATTTAGAATGAACAATTTTAATTTTCAATAAACGTTTTTGATACTCTTGGCAATATGCCAAAGTGTCTTGGGTAAATTGGCGATCGCCATTGCGATGCTCCTTTGATCCAGATAGATGCTGCTGCAAGGTGCGAATTACTGATTCACTTTGTAAAATTGCTTTGCAAGGTAATTTAGGAGTCCGACGTTTGCTGAGATTACTTAAATCTTTACGATATTGAGATAGCTCTTTAATTGATTCATCAAACAGACAGGTCAGAATATGGCGCGTGATATCTTCGTTAAAGTCAAATTTGGCAATCTCTTTAATCTGACGACATAATTCATCGCCGACAAACAGAGCCTGATCTAAAATGCGATCGCTCTCAAACAAGCTAAATGGATAAGCGTTAATGGGAATGTGATAATTCGCATTACCATTTTGTACCCAATTAAATATGGCTTTATAGTTTTCCCAAATCGGTTGCACAATGTAAGGGTTTTTAAATTCGTAAGCATCCTTAATTAAATTTTCAGGTAGTAGCTGCCGATCTTCACAGTAAGCCACAAACAAGATCCGATTTAAGAGCTTTTGGGCTTGATAAATGGCGATCGAGATCGCATCTTCGGCTTTGATTTGGAGAGGATTTTCGGCATCTTCAACGGGATGGGCTAAAAGTTGGAGTCGATAGCGGAAATCTTTGATCAGTTGACTACGAATTTTGTAATAGTGACTGTAGAAATTTTTGAGAACTTCAGATTCTAGTTGATGAGATTCTTCTAGTAAATGGGTGGTACGCGATCGCTCTTCACTATTGGCAATTCCTCTAAGCAGAGTTCGCCTCGACAATAAAAAATAAAAGGATTTGAGTTGTTCCAGATCTGCTAACGATTCCCAAGCAAATCTCTGACAGAATAAGCTCGATACATCACGATGATAAAGACATATTTCTCGATAATCCAAGACGATTAGCCATTCAGTTGCCTCATGTTCTGGATCGGGCTTAACGATCGCGCCTTCTTCGGCAGCATTAACTCGGATTTCGGCAATCACATTTGCTGAAGTTTCTGTAAAAAAACCGAGGGCAGGATGGGGATGTAGTTCTAACTCCCAAGCCCCTCCATTGCTCTCAAAGGGAGATTTATATCCCAAAATGTCAACAAAAATATCATGCAAAAATTGGGCTTCAGCGATCAGATTTGATGGTTCACCATCTTTTGCAAAATATAACCATTTCTGCACTATTTGAAAGCGATCGCCCAAATCTCTGGGGAAGCCAAAGGAACTAATCCGCTTAGCAAGTAGCTTAGGATGAAATAGAGAATAGTAAGGCGATCGCTGATTCATTCATCTTTGACGGCATTTTGAGCTAATAGATTTTCGGCAGCTACTTCTGCAAGTAAAGTCTCTCGCTCTTCAGGAGACATTTCTTCTAACTTCTTGGTTAGCACTGCTTTTTTGTACTCATCTAGCTGCTGATTGTAAGTCATCGTCTTGGTGACAGCTCGGAATACATAGGTGGATATCCAAGCAATTAATACACCTACTAAAACCACTTGACTCCAAACACCCGCATTAGTCGCATCCAAGCCAGAGGAGCGAAACGCCCAGAAGGCAACTCCACCAAATCCAAAAAAAGCAAGGGTAATTGCTAGGGCATCAATGCGGCGCATATTTTTAATCTCTGAAATATTTTTCATTAAACTGAGCAAGAAGCGCTCAGTTTAATTTAGGCTCAAATTTGCCTTGCTATGGGTCGAAAGTTAAAGAAGGGAGAGAGTAGTAATAATCCTGGGAAAAAGAAAAAGGCAAGAAAGCAGAGAAATACCCTTTCTACAGATCCTGTTTTGTACCAACGCGCCTTGAAATAAAACAACACGATTAAGGGGATCACCAGTAAATATGTACCTGCGATCGCGGTATAGACAATTGCAGCCAATATGGGGGCAGAAAGAAGCAAAGACATATTTCTAGCTAGATAAAATTGTGTGGATGTATCTATTTAGCAATTGTAACAGGATAGTAATCGACAAATTGAATATGAAACCGATTTTGATGTTTCCAGCGCCTTTGGCGCTAGAAACATCAAAATCGGTTTTTTTGAAAGCTCGACTAGGAAAGGCTTTCAAAAAACCGATTTCGACAATGATAATTGCTGCTCAAATTATTTGATTTTCGGTTGTTGCAGTGGTAATATAAGAAACGCTGAAAATTTTACCCGAATAAATCCCTAAGAACTGTGGCACCTCAACAACAAAAGATTCGGATTCGTCTTAAAGCTTTCGATCATCGCCTGCTAGATTCATCCTGCGAAAAAATCGTCGAAACTGCTAATCGTACAAACGCTGCGGCTGTTGGTCCTATTCCTCTGCCAACCCGTCGTCGTATCTATTGCGTCCTTAGATCTCCCCACGTAGATAAAGATTCACGCGAGCATTTTGAAACCCGTACTCACAGTCGGATTATCGATATTTACCAACCATCGGCAAAAACTATTGATGCACTGATGAAGCTTGATTTAGCCGCAGGTGTGGACATCGAAGTTAAGCTCTAGAGTTCAACTTTAAGGTTCAACATATGCAAGATTTCAGAAAAGCCCAGAATTATGAAGGTGGCAGAGTAGTGACGACAAAGTTACTAAGTTCAATGCTTTCATAACTCTGGGCTTTTTAATTTTGAAGGGAATGGGGCGCGAAGCGCCCCATTCCCTTTTTAGATTTTGGATTTGGTTTACACTAGTTTTGAAGTTGCTAAGCTTCAAAATCTAGCTCTAAGGAATGAAGATGCTAAAAAAGCTAAAAATTAAATACCTTTTGGCATTTTTGTTGGCTGCAATCGCCACAGTAATGTCAATAACACTCGGACATGGGTGGATGCCCGCTGATGCTCAAAGTCAGCCACAAGTTCAGGCTCAAAATCCATCTGCCGAAACAAGTATTAAGACTGTAAGCCTACAAAATGCAGGCTTGCAACTACAAGAGATTGCTCAAGGAATTTATGCCCTAGTTGCTAGCACTGATTTCCCACCTGCGAGTCCTGCGGTAGCGATTTGCAATGGTGGTTTTGTGATTGGTAGTGATGGGGTGTTGGTGATCGATCCATTCCAAACACCTGAACTAGGTGAACTGATGATCTCTACCGTCAAATCATTCACAGATAAGCCCATCAAGTACGTTTTGAATACGCATTATCATTTTGATCACACAGGTGGAAATTCCGTGTTTGTGAAGCGGGAAATTCCTGTGCTTGGGCGCGGCGTAATTCGTGAATATATTCAAAGTGGCAAAAACAATACTGGTGGTGTTACGCCCCCAACGGTAATTGTTAATAGTCAAACGGATCTTTGGTTAGGCGATCGTCAAGTCAGGATTGAGCGCGTAGATGGACATTCGGCGGGAACGGATCTAGTTGCCTACATACCCGATGCCAAGGTTCTATTTACAGGAGATATGGTATTTAATAAGCGTATTCCTTACACTGGCGACAGTGATATTCGTCAATGGCAAGGAAGTTTGTATCGCTTAATTGCTATTTATCCCGAAGCTAAGGTTGTCCCAGGACATGGTGATGTCACTGATGTAACGGGTTTACAGGCTCAACAGGCTTATTTCAGTTGGCTAGAACGTCAAGCACTGGAATGGAAAGGTCAAATTTTGTCTAAGGAGCAAGTGTTAGAAAAATTTGCCAAGATTCCTGATGCGTACAAAGACTACAAATTTAAGGCGATATACCCTCTTAACTTAGATTCAGCCTATGAGCAGTTTACTCGTAGTGCCACGATTCCGTTGATTCCTTAAAAACAAGAAGCGTTGTGCTTAGCACAACGCTTCTTTAAGTTCTTTACCCCCTGTTATTGCTATGGTTGCTTATCCCCCGAAATTCCACCTCAAATTGCCATTACTACTTGGTCTGAGTTTGCTATCGGCGATCGCCTCTGTAATCTTCACTGTATCTCGTGCCGATGCATTGCAATCAATGCTTAGACCCAATGCACCCAAACTTGGCGATACTGTATCGGTTTGGATTGCGACTGATAAACCTGCAAGCACGCCGCCAACAGTATCGGTAAATAGCCAACAATATCCCGCCTTCCCCATGTCTCAAAATCGCTGGCGAGCGTTTATTCCTACGACTCCACTGGATAAGGCTGGGCTAAGACAAGTGATAGTCAAGGCTGATGGTTTACAACAAACCTTGCCAATGCAACTAGGCGATCGCAAATTTCCGACTCAAAGTATTTGGATTAATGATTCGGGTGGTGGATCAGAACCTACAGATTATGAATGGGACAAAGTTTCAGCTTTTAAAAAATTAGTGACACCTCAGAAATTCTGGAATGGTGCATTCCTCAGACCAAATGAAGGTGAAATAACGACAGGTTTTGGGATTCAGCGTTATTACAATGGCGTATTTGCTGACGACTATTATCATCGTGGTGTGGACTATGCAGGAGGTACTGGTTCCCCTGTAATTGCACCAGCATCTGGATATATCCGCTTAGTGGGGACTGTATCGCAGGGTTTTCTGTTACATGGCAACACGATCGGCTTAGATCATGGTCAGGGTGTGGCAAGTATCTTTTTGCATCTCAGTAAAATCTATGTGAAAGAAGGAGATTTTGTGAAGGCTGGGCAAGTGATTGGCGCGGTTGGTTCGACGGGTGCTGTCACTGGGCCACATTTACACTGGGGGCTATATGTCAATGGTGCAGCGATCGATCCTGTTGCATGGCGATATGAAGGTGTCGAATAGCTGTCCTGCTAAGCTTATAAAAGAAAATGCAAAGCATTTTCTTTTATAAGCTAGCGATCGCTATGACAATTAACTCTGAACAATTATTAGAACTTGCGCTCAAATCGGGAACTGAAGCAGCCGAAGTATATGCTTCAAGCTCGATTTCTCGACCAGTATTTTTTGAGGCAAATCGGCTGAAGCAGCTAGAGAGCATTGACTCAGAGGGGGTGGGGTTACGGATTTGGAAAGATGGCAAAGTGGGCTTAGCGATCGCCTATGGAGCCGTAGAGCCTGAAGATTTGGTACAGCAGGCGATCGCCTTGAGTGCTTTAAATGAACCTGAAGAGATCTTATTGCGCGAATCGACTGTTGCTGACTATCCGAAACTATATGGACAGGAAGTTACTGTTGAGCAGATGGTGGATTGGGGAAAACAAGCGATCGCGCAGGTGATCGATCATTATCCTGAGGCTGTGTGTGGCGCAGATTGGGATTGTGGTCGTGAAACGGTACGCATCCTCAATAGTAAAGGTTTGGACTGTGGCTATACCGATATTACGGTAGATGGCTCTCTGAGTGCGGAGTTAACGCGGGGAGATGACTTTCTCAATGTTTGGTATGGTCAATCAGAACGGGGTAATTTACCCCTTGATGCGATCGCCAAAAAAGTTTTGCAATATCTTGATTGGGCGAAGAAAAATGCTCCTGCTCCATCGGCAAAATCGCCTGTGATCTTTACGGGCAAAGCGGCGGATTTGTTATGGGGTGTGGTGGCGATCGCCATGAGTGGGAGACAGGTGCAGCAAAAGGCGACACCTTGGCTAGACAAAACTGGACAGCCTGTAATTTCTGATATTTTCACGGTCACCCAACATCCTAATTTTGGCGTTTATAGTTCTCCTTTTGATGATGAAGGTACACCCACACAGGAAGTTACTTGGATTGATCGTGGTATTTTGCAAGGGTTTTATGGAGATATGCGTACTTGTAAGGAGTTGGGAATTAAGGCGACAGGCAATGGCTTTCGCGGAGATTTAGGCAATTATCCTAGTCCTGGATTGTTTAATTTGGCGATCGCGGCTAGTCAAACGATCCAAGGCGATATTTTGGAACTCGCGGCAACTTTAAAAAATGGCTTAATCATCGATCAGGTCTTGGGTGATGGTATGGATCTGTCAGGGGATTTTTCGATCAATGTGGATTTGGGCTACCGCGTTAAAAATGGCAAAATTATCGGACGGGTCAAAGATACGATGCTATCGGGAAATGTCTATACTGCACTCAATCAGGTGGTAGCAGTGGGCAGCGATCGGCAATGGCACGGTTCGCTATATGTACCTGCAATGATCGTTGAAGGGCTTTCAATCACATCTCGATAAGTCACAACATAAAAGTGGCGACGCGAAGCGTCGCCACTTTTATGTTTACTGAGGAGACAATTTGAGGCGATCGCTTCTAATACCAATTCACTAAAGTGTGGCAACAATTTTGTGAATTAAAAACCAAACCCTGTAAGGGTTTTAAAGACACAAAATGGCGTAGCCATTTTGTGTCTTGGTATAATTCACGAGCAATTGCTATAATGTCTGAGTCACTTTTGAGAATATATCCGTAATTTGATCAAGAGAGACTGTAGCTCAGTTGGATAGAGCGAGCGCCTCCTAAGCGCTAGGCCATCGGTTCGATCCCGATCAGTCTCGTTACTCACAGAGCTTTGCGCTTAAACTCAAATAAAGTGCCGCACTTCGCGCAGCACTTTATTTAAACTCGGTCAATGCTGATGCGATCGTCAAAGACAAAACATTCACCTTCCCAAACACTTTCTTCCTTTGGCACTTCTTCTATATATTTGAGAATGCCACCCTGAAGATGATATACCTCGCTAAAACCTTGAGAGAGCATATAGGCACTAGCCTTTTCACATCGAATTCCGCCTGTGCAGAACATAGCAACTTTTTTATGTTTCTCAGGACTTAGTTGGGCTTGTACATAGTCAGGAAACTCACCAAAAGTTTCTAGATTAGGATTGACCGCCCCTTTAAATGTGCCAAATTCCACTTCATAATTATTGCGTGTATCAATCACAATCACATCAGGATCAGCAATTAATGCATTCCAATCTTTAGGTGCAACATAAGTACCAACTCGATATCTAGGATCAATATCTGGTACACCTAAAGTCACAATTTCTTTTTTGAGCCGTACTTTCATCTTTTGAAATGGAATTCCGTCACAATAGGATTCCTTATGCTCTAAGTTTTGAAGACGGGGATCGTTACGCAAATGGGCTAGTAAAGCATCGATCGCTTCGCGACTACCTGCGATCGTGGAGTTAATCCCTTCCTTGGCTAGTAGGATTGTTCCTTTGAGTTTAAGAGCATCACAAAACTCCTTAAGTGGAGTTCGCATTGTTTCATAATCTGATAATTCTGTAAAATGATAAAACGCAGCCACCACAAAAGGTTCTATCGGCTCTTGCTGATTGGCTTGAATTGCCTGACTAATTTGTGATTGCAGGCGATTTACTTGTTTGATCCTAGTCATTTGCCCAGAAACTTGCTTACAGACGGATTACTTTCTCTATAAACTAATATAGCGCTTTACGTTATCCATAGGAAAACCCTATACCTATCTATGGAACAAGGCGCTTAAACTACTTGTCTTGCTATATTATTGGATCAGCGATCGCATTTTGTTTGTAACTATAGGCTTTTCTCTATATGTCTAGTGTCATCATTCAAGGAGCCAAACACAGCTACAGCCTCACTTCTCCTGCTCAGTCGAAGCACAAAGCTCCCACAATTGCTTTTTTGCATGGTTGGATGCTAAGTAAAGCCTATTGGCAACCCTTGATTGCTCAGTTACAACCTGATTTTCAATGTTTAGCCTATGATCTACGGGGGTTTGGACTTTCTGAAATTGGCGATCGCGATGAATACTCGCTAATTAGCTATGCGAGGGATTTAGAAGAATTGCTTGATCGTTTAGAGATTTCTCAGGTTTGGTTGGTGGGGCATTCTCTCGGTGGTGCAATTGCTCTATGGGCTGCTAATTTATTAAGCGATCGGGTTTTGGGTGTGGTTTGCCTGAATGCGGGTGGGGGCATTTATATCAAAGAAGAGTTTGAGAAATTTCGTACCGCAGGTAAAATTCTTTTAAGATTGCGTCCTCAATGGCTGAAGAATCTTCCCTTAGTTCATGCCCAATTCGCTAAAGATAGTGTTTACAGCACCTTAGATCGTAATTGGGGGAGACAAAGAGCGATCGATTTTGTCTCTGCCAAATATCCATCCGCGAGAGGAACTTTGCTGGGTTCTACTAGTGAAGTAGAAGTTCACAAATTGCCGCAGATCGTATCGAAGTTGAGACAACCAGTTTATTTTGTTGCTGGGGCAAATGACAAAATTATGGAACCAAAGTATGTAAGCCATCTTGCTAGTTTTCATCATTCTTTTAATGGCTATGGTGAGAATGTATTTGAACTCCCTAACTGCGGTCATATGGCAATGCTGGAGCAGACCAATTTATTGCATAGGCTGTTATTAGATTTATTAGCCAAACCCGTTACTTCAAATTGTCTCTAGTGGATAGGCAGCGCTTCGCGCCGCCTATCCACTTGTCTTTTGTGTCTAGATATAAATAGATTGCTCAGAACGTGATTCTACTAGAATCACAGGGATAAGACTCGTTTCTAAAACTGCTTGAGAAACAGAACCCACTAGCACCTGTTCCCAAGGTTGATGTCCTCGTTTGCCGATTACAATATCCGTTACTTTGCGAAATTCAGCCACCCGAAGAATCTCTTCGGGAACTGTACCTGACAGGCTTAAAAACTCATAGCGAATATCTGATAAGAGCTTTTGAGATTTTTCTTGCAAAAGCGCGATCGCCTGTTGATCGCCAAGATTATCCACATACAAAACAATCACCTCACCATCACTACGCCTTGCTAAGTCTGCGGCTTTAGTTAAAACATCTGTTGCTAAGGCAGAGTCATCGACAGCAGCAAGGAAAACTGGACAACCCGAAATCGCTACTTTGGTGGGATCGACTTCGCCTCGTTCTAGAAGTTTGGGAGCAAAGGTAGGAATCGCCCATGCACCCAAAGGCGCAGTGACTAAAATCGAAAGTGCGGCGATCGCTAAAATTGTCTCACCACCAGTAATCCCCTGCGCCAAAGGAATTGCCCCAATAGCCGCCTGTACTGTCGCCTTAGCGGAGTTGGCTGGCAATAGAAACAACTGCTCCTTCCATGTCCAATTACTACCCACAGTAGACAGATACCAACCTAGCGATCGCCCAATCAAAGTTCCAATTCCTAATATCAAAAGCCCTACTAGCAGATTGTTTCCTAAAACATTCAGTTGAATACTTGCTCCTAGTAACACAAACAAAATAATTTCGGCGATCGTCCATAAACTATCAAAGCCTCCTCGTAGTCTGCGAGCTAGAGGTGCATCTAGTTCTATTAAGAAAAATCCCATCGCCATCACCGCCATATAGCCAGAGAAAACAGGAAGATGGTCGGCTAGCACTACCAGCCAGAGAGCGATACTTGCGGAAACTAAAGAATCTTGAGCGGCATTTTGAGTCCAATTCTGCTTGATTAACAGTGATACTAGCATTCGAGCCGAGACCCATCCCATTATTACACCTAATGTAATTTGGATGATGATTTGAAATGGAAGTAATTGCCAAGTTATACCTGTTGCTGTGCTTTGGGATAAAAATGGGAGCAGTAGGCTAAACACCATCAGAAGCAATACATTTGACAAAGCACTACCCGTAAGAATGGCATCAGTAATCCCTTTGGTTACTCCCCATCCTAAGCTTTTCAGTCGTAGCATCGCGGGTACGATGACAGCAGGAGATTCTGCGCCGATAATGCAGCCTAGTAATAGCCCCGTTAAAAAATCAAACTGAAGTAACCACATCGACGCAATGGCGATCGCGATCGCTTCACAAGCCGCAGGTAAAAATCCTAATCTTAAGGCGACAGTTCCCTGTTGTGTGAGTTTTTCGCGATCAAGCCCCAACCCTGCTTTCATCAAAATCACCATCACAGCGATCATGCGGAGGGACTTAGCCGCACCTAGCACTTCGGGACTAATTACATTGCCTACTTGCATTCCTAAAAGGATGCCAACTAGCACCATGCCAACAAGTGCAGGAACTCTCAACCGTCGAGCAATCTGCCCAACAAAGAAACCCATCACCAAAATCCAAATAATACTTTCTAACATCGCGTCACGTTAATTTTGAAATGTAGAACGTGACTTGTAGAGGAAAGATTGATCTAGGCATCCGCGCAGTCCTACCTTTCCGCCACAAGTCGGAATAAGTAGGAGCCATCAGCCTTTTAAACGTTATAAAAGCAATTTATAGCGCAAAGCGGTTTCGGCAAGCTCCATTGCCATCACTACTCTTATAACATTGAGTGAGCCAAAAAATGTAGAGATAATTCATGAATTATCTCTACATTTTTTAAAAGGAACCTAAGAGCGTGTTTGAGAAGTTTTGCTTTAGCCCCCCTAGCCCCCAATTCTGGGGGGAACCAGATTCAAGCCCCCCAGAATTGGGGGATTGAGGGGGCTAAAGCCAATGTTTTAGCTAAAAACTGCATGTATATTAACTTCTCAAACACGCTCTAAATAAACGCCAAGATTCCCGCTTTTTTCTAAATTTGCAAATAGTCTTTATACCAAGCCCTTAGTACAGGACAAAAAGTTGCAAAAGTAGGCAGGAAGGGGTTTTATAAAAGATAACCACAT
>NZ_NDHW01000111.1 GCF_002251945.1 Pseudanabaena sp. SR411 | reverse complement strand
CTTGATGTCTCCCAATGCTCCCCAAACAGCAGCCATACCTGCACGATCTCCTAATTCAGTCCTCAATTGCAAAGATTGCCTGAAGAGAGATTCCGCCGCATCCAAGTTGCCACGATTGCGCTCGATGTCTCCCAATTGTCCCCAAGAACTTGCCATACCCGCGCGATCTCCTAATTCTTCTTCAACTGCTAAACATTGCCTGTAGAGAGATTCCGCCGCATCCCAGTTGCCTCGGTTGCGCTCGATGTCTCCCAATACTCCCCAAAGTTCTGCCATACCCGCGCGATCGCCTAATTCAGTTCTTAATTGCAAAGATTGCCTGTAGAGAGATTCTGCCGCATCCCAGTTGCCTCGATTGCGCTCGATGTCTCCCAATACTCCCCAAAGTTCTGCCATACCCGCGCGATCGCCTAATTCTTCTTCAACTGCTAAACATTGCCTRTAGAGAGATTCCGCCGCATCCCAGTTGCCTCGATTGCGCTCGATGTCTCCCAATTGTCCCCAAGAATTTGCCATGCCCGCGCGATCGCCTAATTCTTCTTCAACTGCTAAACATTGCCTGTAGAGAGATTCCGCCGCATCCCAGTTGCCTCGATTGCGCTCGATGTCTCCTAACTGTCCAATTAAATTTGCGATAAAGCTCTGATTGTTTAGTTCCTTAGCAATAGATAAGCCGTCTTGATAATATTTTTCTGCCTCATTCCAATTGCCCCAAGCTTTATGTCTAGAGCCAATACGCTGCAAAATATAAGGCTGGCTAGACTTTTCTAGATATGGTAGAACCTGCTCGCAAAGTTCCAATAAGAGCGACCAATAACCCCAAAACTTCAAATAATCTTCTATTTGATAAATCAAACTTTTTGCTTCATCATAATTCCCTAACTGAAAGGCAAAATACTGTGCTTCTAAAACAGGGCGCAAGTCTTCCAGAGTTTTCGGATTGTCTAGGGTTTTGCCAGTGCAGTAGAACTTATACACATTTCCCATCAGTTCGGGAATATTGTCCGCATATTCCCGTTGCAAAAACTGCAAGATTACAGGATGCAGATCGTAAAAATCTCGATAGCGCGTTTCATCATAACGACTCTGTACCAAACTCGCCGCTACCAACTGCTCGATCAGTAATTCTGTTTCCTCAACTTCCGCAGTAGTCAATTCCACAGGTTCCTCAGTTATCGCTGCCATCTCAAAGCGATCATCCTTTTCCCAGTCATCGGTATACAAACGCAAAAAAGTTAATCCATGCACATCAATCCCCACCCGCAACACACACATCCGCACCAATAGATCCTTTGCCGTCTTGCTAAGCCGTCCCAATTGCGCCCGTAGAATTGGTTCTGCTTTTTTCGTCACCAGTTGAGGATTTTGCCGCAAATATCCTCGTCTTCCTTGGCTAGCCCCCACCAATAGCTTGAGCAACAACACATGACCATCCACCTGCTCTGCAACCCAAGCCAAATCCGCCTCACTATCTGGCAATTTCAAATCCTTCAAGATTTGGACACTATTTGATTGAGATACCCCCGTTATTCTCTCCACTCGCACCAAAAGCGGATCGATTTCCCCATCACTGCGCCGCTCTGCCAAGTCATAGGGCATCTCCCGACTAGTCAGCAAAACATGAGAATGATGTCGCCCATAAACCAACGCATTCAACAAATCGCCCACAGGTTCTAATCGCGACTTTCTGGGCTGACTTACCCCATTACCATAGCCATTGTCTTCACAAGCTGGCTGCAAAATCTCCTCCAAATTATCCAACACCAATAAACAACGATCTTTCTCCAAGCATTGCAATATCCCATAAATCTTGTCCTCAACCTTGGGGAAATTGGCTTGTAAATCACCCAGTATCAAATTTGCTAAATCATCAAAACTCGTCCCTTCCCGCACCCGAAAATAAAACACCTGCTTATACTGCGGCGCAATCTTTTCCATCAGTTTAATCGCCAAACTCGTCTTGCCAATTCCACCCTGCCCCAATAAAACCAACACCCGCAAAGTAGACTCTTTCAAAAACTCCTGCAACTGAGTGAGCATCAACTCCCGCCCATGCCACACAGGAATCGAAGGCAAAGGCTCATTAGCCCGAAATCGATCTTTCTTTTGAGGTGAACTTAGTGATGCAAATTTATCGTTAAGCCAATCCCGTAAAACATCCCACTTATCTCTAGTTCTCTTTACTAACTCAGTACAATCTGACTCAAAGTACCGATAAATCAAGGTTTGATGCGCTGCTTTTGCCTTAACGTCTTTAAATGGATTTTCTGGTACATCTTGATATGCAGGAAATGACTCAATAAAAGTTTTTCGTACCGTTGATTCATTTGGGGCTTTAGGATCTAAATCCTTGAGGTTCTTAATATATTCGTTAGCAAGCCTTGTTAAAAATTCCTGCCACTCCATAGTTCAACCCCATTTCAATCTTGGTAATAAGCTAACGAATTTGCTAGTTTCATCTCGCGAAATTATGCTTTTATCAAGCCTTAGCAAAGCATTAATTTCAATGATAAGGGCAATCTAGGAAATAATAGGACAACTTTGAGAATATTAGGAAATATAAGTGCAAAGCTAGAAAACCTTTGGGTACAAGCCTTTGAGGAAAAACTGTTGAATTAGCACATTGATTTCAATAGTTTTCTCAAATGTCTAAATTCTCTACAAAAGCAGTTTGCAACTTTACCAAGCGCCTCGCCTACAAAGTTGTCATCAACTCCGCGATCACGATTGTAACTACTGCCTCTACTCAAGGCTCCCTTCCAAATTGGGATGATTTATCGGATATCCTTCGCAAGAGCTTATTCGTAGCAGTACAGCAAGAAGTTATCAAACACTTGCACCCCAAAAAGCAAAATGTAAAACCTGTGCTTACGGGAAGTAAAAATGAAAAAGGCGATCGCTAGCTATAGTTTTGCGTTTTATTGCAATCAGTAACTACACAAGGCTACTTTACGTCAACTAACGTAGCCTTAATTCCCCACAAAGCCATGCAACCAGAATCCAACCTCCCCAAACCAGTTGCGCCATTTCCCCAATTATTTAGCGGAATGCTTGCCCTATCGATCGCCCTTGTCGGTAGTGCCTATCTCGCTGGTAATGCCCTGCGATCGCTTAGGTCAAATGACATCTTGACCGTAATCGGTTCATCGACCCGCCCGATCCGTGCTGATTTTGTGATCTGGCGTAGCTCCGTTTCTAGTCAACAGACAACGTTGCCCCTTGCCTTCCAAGAACTCAAACGCTATAACGAGCGCGTGCGTACCTATCTCAAGAGCAAAAATATTCCTGATGACGCGATCACCGTGAGTGCGATCGAAACCCAGCCTATTCCTGAAACCAATAGTAACGGGGTGCAAACTGGCAAAAACATCGCCTATCGACTAATCCAACGCTTTGAGATTCGCTCCAAGGATGTCGATGGTATTAGTGCGATCGCCCAATCAAGTACCGATTTGATTAACGAGGGCATTCCCTTCACCTCAGAACCTGCGGAATATCTCTATACACAGCTTAGTCAGTTGCGCGTGGAAATGATCTCCGAAGCCACCAAAGACGCTAAAGCTAGAGGTGATGCGATCGTCAATGTCTCAGGTAGTCGCCTTGGCACAATTCGCAAGGCGGAAACCGATGTCTTTCAAATTACGGCGCGATATTCTACCGAAGTCAGCAACAGTGGCTCTTACAACACTACCTCCATCGACAAAGATATTCGGGCTGTGGTTGCGATTACCTTTGCTGTTGAATAATGATAGGGGTGACACGAAGTGTCACCCCTATCATTAATTGCTGAAGCCATGAGTTATTTTAGTTCGCGATCGCCTGCCGCACCTTGCCCTGTCTGTATGCGTGGACAGATTGCCCCCATGCCGATGATGGAGTCTCTGGCTTGCGACTTTTGTAGTCATATTTTTTTGCTGGAGCAAAGTGAAGATCAGCGTCAGCAGTTTTTGAGAATGGCAGATACCATCTCTACATTGCGATGGGCTTGGACTGGTAAGCGCTGGGAAAATGCAAACGCTGTGCAGGTTTACAACAGTCGTTGGTTGAGCATTTTAGGAATTTTGTTAGTAATCATCCCCACCGCGATCGCCTCCCTTGCGGCTTATTTTTTTGCCCCAGAACCTGATGTTCCTTTAGCGTGGTTTCCCAAGTTTTGGGCGATCGCCACATTTTGCGGTCATTTATTTGTGCTGTTATCAATTACTCGCGACTACACCCAGTTTCCCATCGGCGCTTACTGGCGATCAATTACGCGATCATTTATAGGTAGAGGCAATTCATGAATTGCCTCTACCTATGGCATAAAATGGCAATATGGCAAAAAAGAATAAAAATAACTCTAAAGGATGGAAATCATTCCACAAGACTTTACGGAAGTCTGTATCGATATTTCGCTACGGAATCAAGGCTTTAGGACTAGTTTGGACAACTAGCCGAGTTTTAACTGTGGCGATCGCCATATTCACAATCATGAGTGGGCTATTACCAGCAGCGATCGCCTATGTGGGCAAGTTGATTGTCGATAGCGTGGTGTTGGCTTCACGGAGTGGATTGTTAAGCGATCGCAACTTGGCATTGAGTTATGTCGGATTTGAAGCGATTTTAATTGTGATTTTGGCGGCAGCGCAAAAGGGATTGACCGTATCTCAATCATTGCTGCGCGTGCTACTTGGGCAAAGAGTGAACGTCTTGATTTTAGAAAAAGCGCTCACCCTCGATCTCGCTCATTTTGAGGATTCGGAATTTTATGACAAGATGTCTCAGGCGCGATCGCAAGCCTCTAGTCGTCCATTGTCCTTAATCAGTCGCATCTTTGGTTTAGGTCAGTCAGCACTGACTCTATTGACCTTTAGCGGATTGTTACTCAACTTTTCGGTTTGGGCAGTGATTGTCTTAGTATTAGCGGCGATTCCCTCTTTTATCGCTGAAACCAAGTTTTCGGAGCATTCATTCCGTCTGTTCAAATGGCGATCGCCTGAAACTCGTCAGCAGCATTATCTAGAAACTTTACTGGCGCGAGAAGACTATGCCAAGGAAGTCCAGCTTTATCAATTAGGTGGAATGCTGTTGCAGCGTTATCGCGATATTTTTGATCGCCTATTTGACGAAGATCGCAATCTTACTATTCAAAAGGGATTTTGGGGCTATCTGTTGGGATTGCTTAGTACGGGCGCGTTTTATGCCGCCTATGCATGGATTGTGATGGAGGCGATCGCAGGCAAAATTAGCTTAGGGGAAATGACAATGTATTTAGTCGTATTCCGTCAAGGTCAGTCTACTTTTGCTTCAGCATTAACCTCCATCGGTGGCATGTATGAGGACAATCTTTATTTAGCCAATCTCTACGAATTTCTCGAACAGCCGATTCCTCAATCTGATGGGAGGATTACCAGAGGAATTGAGAAAGATGGCATCAGATTTGAAAATGTGTCTTTTTGCTATCCTGAAAGCCAAGAGCCAGTTTTAAAGGATATTTCACTGCATCTGCAACATGGCGAAAAACTAGCGATCGTTGGTGAAAATGGTTCTGGCAAAACCACTTTGATTAAGCTCCTGACACGGTTATACGTGCCTACAAATGGCAGGATTTTATTAGATGGCGTTGATCTCAATGATTGGGATATTGATGTTTTGCGTAAGCGAATCGGTGTAATTTTTCAGAATTTTGTACAGTATCAATTTACAGTCGGTGAGAATGTCGGTGTTGGGGATGTGGAACGCTTAAATGAGTATCAAGAATGGGAAGTCGCCACAGAAAAAGGGATGGCAAAACCCTTTATTAACAATATGCCGCAGAAATTTGGAACGCAGTTAGGTAAATGGTTTAAAGGTGGTCAAGAGCTATCGGGTGGGCAGTGGCAAAAGATTGCATTGTCTAGAGCCTTTATGCGATCGCAAGCAGATATTCTCGTCCTCGACGAACCAACGGCGGCGATGGATGCAGAAGCCGAGATGAATATTTTTAATCATTTCCGTTCCCTCACTAAGGATCAAATGGTAGTGTTGATTTCCCATCGGTTCTCGACAGTGCGTATGGCGGACAAAATCATCGTGATGGCAGATGGTAAAATTATCGAGCAAGGCAGTCACGAGCAGCTATTAGCAGCAGATGGACGCTATGCCCATCTTTTTACGCTGCAAGCAGCAGGTTACAAATAAATTTTTGTAATGGCAATTCATGAATTGCCATTACAAAGCGGAAAAGCACCATAATGCAGGTAAAAATTCATGCAAGATTTCAATTGGAAAAAGCTTCAAAATGGTTCCGATATTCGTGGCGTAGCGATCGCAGGTGTCCCCAATGAAGATGTAAACCTAACACCTGAAATTGCCAAAATTTTAGGTCAAGCCTTTACCACTTGGCTATCTCAGAAACTAAACAAACCTACCTCAGACTTACTAATTTCCGTAGGGCGCGATAGTCGGCTATCGGGCGCAGAGTTAATGCAAGCAGTCATGGAAGGAATTAATTCCCTTGGTAGTCAAGTGTATGATTTTGCGATCGCTTCTACACCAGCGATGTTTATGAGTACGATTACCGATGGCTTTAACTGCGATGGCGCAATCATGCTCACAGCAAGTCATTTACCCTTCAATCGCAATGGTTTAAAGTTTTTTACGGTTCAGGGTGGCTTAGAGAAAAAAGATATTAGCGATATTCTCAATCTTGCCGAAAAGAATGAATTTGCAATTTCCGCTTCTCAAGGAAATATCATAAAGCATGATTTCATCTCAGTCTATGCGAATCAATTTGTCACCAAAGTCCGTGAAGCAGTCAAGCATCCTGACCATTACGAACAACCACTTCAGGGATTAAAAATCATTGTCGATGCAGGTAATGGGGCTGGCGGTTTCTATGCTAGTAAAGTCTTAGAGCCTCTTGGTGCAGATATCACGGGCAGTCAATTTCTCGATCCCGATGGTACATTTCCTAATCACGTTCCTAATCCTGAGGATAAAGTAGCGATGGCTTCCATTTGTGAAGCAGTTGTTAAACATCAAGCAGATTTTGGGATTATTTTTGATACTGATGTCGATCGCAGCGCAGCAGTCGATCAATTTGGCAAAGAGCTTAATCGTAATCGCTTGATTGCCCTTATTTCTGCAATTGTCCTCAAGGAGCATCCCAACTCAACGATTGTCACCGATTCCATAACTTCCGATGGACTGACTAAATTTATTGAGCAGGATTTGCAAGGCGTACATCATCGATTCAAACGTGGTTACAAAAATGTGATTAATGAATCCATGCGCCTCAATCAATCAGGGCAAGAGTCTTGGCTAGCGATCGAGACTTCTGGACATGGCGCGATGAAGGAAAACTATTTTCTTGATGATGGCGCTTATTTAGTCAGTAAGCTTTTGATTGAATTAGCCAAGTCGAAATTAGCAGGAAAATCGCTCACTGATTTAATTGCCAATTTACAAGAACCAGCCGAAAGTGAAGAGTTTCGCATCAAAATGCTTGTGGAGGATTTTAAAGCTTTAGGCGATCGCGTAATTAGCGATTTAACAACATTTGCCGCAACCCAACCTGACTGGAAAATCGTTCCTAACAATTATGAAGGCATCCGCATTTCCTGTACTTCTGATGATGAGCATGGTTGGTTTCTGCTTAGGCTCTCATTGCATGATCCCGTCATGCCCCTGAATATTGAATCTAATGTCCAAGGCGGTGTTACAAAGATTGCAAAGAGGTTATTAGAATTTTTGCAACCTATGGAAGGGCTGGATATTTCTGCGCTTTCTCATTAAAACAAGAAGCGGCGCAAAGCGCCGCTTCTTGTTTATAAAAGACTTGCTGAAAATAATCCGCCAATGCAGACCATGCTGATCGCCCACATCGGCGATCGCAACCAAGGCAAGTCAAGAATATAAAACAAACTAAATAAAAATCTCGCTGCTAAAAAAACAAATACATAGAGCGAAGTTTGATCGGAAGCGACATTACTAACATAGGTAGTAAGAGCCGCCGCTACGAATAAGGCAAATACTTCAAAGGAGTTTTGGTGCGCCCATGTGGCACGTTTGGCATAGTCTGGCAAGCGATCAAACATTGCTCTGGGTGCATTTACGTCATAGCCAACACTCACCCGTCCGTAGGCAACAAGAATATAAGGCAAATACACCAGTCCCGCCGCGATCGCAATACCGTATAACAATATCTGTGATGGAGAAAAAGTCAAATTCATTCTGGGTTTGATCAAGCAATTTAAAACTTCTTCTATTTTAAGGCTTATAGCCTTGAATCGCGCCCATAACACAAAAATCCGATGTTACCAACATCGGATTTTTGTTAAATCGTAGAACCCTTATCAAAACCAAAACATGGTGGCGGCGCTACGCGCCGCCACCATGTTTTGGTTTTGATTTTGCTATAGTGAAGGAATTTCTTTAGGGTATCCCGTGATGAGTACTGATGCAGAGCGATCGCTGTTGAATAGTCTCCAAGCCTATGTGAATCGTTTTGACACATCAAATTCTCCTGAAGATCTCCTTGCGATCGCGAGTTCGATTTTGACCTTTCAACAAAAACAAGGAAGTAGCATCAAGATCGAACCTAATCAAACTGAAGCTTTAATTCATCAAGTAGTCAATCAGTTTCAATCAGAATCTCTATCTCCTGTTATTGATGCAACTACTGATACATTGGTGCAAGAAGTAAACCAATGGCGACAGTCGTTAGAAGATCAAGTACTCAATACCCTTAATGCTTATGCTCGGAAAGTTCACCCTAATCAATTACAGAATTTACTACCAGAGACAATTTTATCTATTCTCCCGTTAGTTGAGAACGTCCAACTGCGTAAATCAGAAGCTGAATCTTTAATTCGGCAGGTAGAATCAAAATTTAATTGGAATAGCGCATTAGCACAGGTAATTGATCCTAAATTCCTAGTGATCGCCGACAAATTGGTACAATTATCAAAGTTTGGAGACTTAAAGAAACGGCTACAAGACTCCCTTTTAGGAAATCGCGACTTAATCAATAACACTCTTGAGAATGTAACCGAATCTTTTGTAGAAAGTGAACTAGCTAAAATTCTTGGCAGTAATACCCTGCATATGGATATTGACCTTGATGCTCAGAAACTAATGGTCAAGCAGGTAACGATCAAGTTTAATGTTTTGCATTCTTCGGCAACACCTTCAAAAAGTAATGAGGAAATTGCTACCCAAATGGATACTGAAATTGATCGTTTCAAGGCATCTCGACCACTTCCATTTCGTTTGTTTTAGTATGTATAGCAGCAATACAAGAGATAGCTATAAGATAAGTGGCGGCGCAAAGCGCCGCCACTTATCTTTGTGGTTTTATATTGCTATATACTCTTTAAATTATGTCTCCAGTTCAATTTGTAATCCGTCCTGCAACTATTGCTGACACATCAGCTATTTTTTCGTTGATTTTGGCACTTGCTGACTATGAAAAGCTCACTGATAAAGTGACAGGCAATATCGAAACTTTGCAAACAGATCTGTTTGGTAATAACTCTTGTATAGAAGCGATCATGGCGGAGATAGAACCCAATCAAATTGTAGGATTTGCTCTGTTTTTCACCAGCTATTCCACCTTCCTCACCCGTCGCGGTATCTATTTAGAAGATTTATTTGTGCTGTCTGAATATCGTGGTATGGGTATTGGCAAAGCGTTAATTTCCAATCTTGCTCAAATTGCCGTATCCAGAGGTTATGGTCGCTTTGAGTGGTCAGTTTTAGATTGGAATGAACCTGCGATCGCTTTTTATACTCGTATTGGTGCAGATATTCTTCCAGATTGGCGCATTTGTAGAGTTACAGGGGATGCGTTAGAGCATCTTGCTAACAACCAATAGAGGCGGCGCAAAGCGCCGCCTCTATTTACACCACAAGAGTTTGTGAGAAAGTGTTGCAATGCAACACTTTCTCACAAACTCTTGGTTTGGGGTTGAGCGCAAAGCGCTTTAACAATCACGATTTGATGCTAATCCATTCGGCAAAACTGTCTTACAGAGCTTTGCTTTGGCTAATTGTGCTTCCGATATAGTGGCGCTAGTGAGGTCAGCTTCAGTAAGGTCAGTTTTATCAAAGATAGCGTTGGAAAAGTTAGCTAACAACATTTTGGTATGCTTAAAATTGACATATCTCAGATTTGCTCCACTCAAATTAGCGCGACTCAGATTAGAGAAAGTAATACTCGCACCTACTAAATTTGCGTCACTGAGATCAGAGGCGAGTAAATAGGTATAGTCTAATTTGCTAACTGGAAGATAAGCTCCAGTCAAATCACAAACTTGGCAGTTTTTAGTGGTTTGTAATTGGACAACTTGACTAGGATTCAAAGCCCATGCTGGCAAGGGAAACAAAAATAAAATGAGTAGCACGATCGCCAAAAAGATGCGGTATTTCATATCTAAAGATCTCTATATTTACATCTATTAACAAATCCATTTTTGATGGTGCGGCGAAGCTGTGCCATCAAAAACGGCGAAACCCTAAAAACATTATCATCTAATCAATTGTCACAATCACAGGCGTGTGATCGCTGGGCTGAGTAAGTTTGCGGGGTTCTATATCAATCACACAGGCTGTAGCTTTCTCATATAGAGACTCTGTTAAGAAGTGATAATCAATTCGCCAGCCACGATTGCGTTGAAATCCTCCAGAACGATAATCCCACCAGCTATAGTAACCGCCATCAGTTTCAAATTTCCGAAATATATCTTTAAAGCCAAGATTTAAGACTTCAGCAAGAGCTTCTCGCTCAATATCCGTGGACATTACTTTGTTTTCGCGTCCCTTGGGATCGTAAATATCTAGATCAGCGATCGCCACATTAAAATCGCCACAAATCAGCACATTGGCATTTTTATCTAGCAAGGCTTGCAAATATGCTTTTAATAGCTTTAGCCAACGCAATTTATAAGCATATTTCTCACTTCCCACCTCTGAGCCATTTGGGACATACATATTCACGATCTGGACATCGCCACATTTAGCAGTGATGAGACGTTTCTGCTCATCCAAGCTGGGATCGTCAATTTCGCCTAATACTGCTGCAAAACCTGTTTGGATATCCTGTAACGGCGATCGCGAAATCATGGCTACACCGTTATAGGATTTTTGTCCATAAATGTAGGTTTGGTAGCCTAAGTCTGTAAATGGGGTATGGGGGAAGTCTGTGTCGATTACCTTAGTTTCTTGTAAGCACAACACATCAACATCAGGATTGGCTTGTAACCAATCACAAACATGGGTGATTCTTGTGCGAACTGAGTTAACATTCCAAGTGGCAATTTTCATGAAATTTATATATCAAATTCTTATGTGAGATCAAATGGTTTGAGAGAGTGCGCCCCTTGGGGGCGCACTCTCTCAAACCATTTAGGATTGCTATAACAACATAAACATTATGGTTCATGTCACAATTTAAACAGTAATTTATATTTTCTAAATTTTGAGTTTGCCTCGCATGATTTCCCATAACAACATTGCCGAACTAATTCGCGCCGCTTTACCTAATGCCAAAGTTCAGGTTGAAGATCCTAATCATGATGGTCAACACTTTGCGGCGATCGTCGTTGCTGAGCAATTTGAGGGCTTATCCATGATTAAGCAACACAAACTTGTATACGGAGCAATCCAAGAGCATCTGGATACTGGTGCAATTCACGCATTACAACTAAAAACCTATAGCTTATCCCAATGGGAAAGTATGCAGGTTCAAGTTAACTGATCGAAAGTTGCGGCGCAAAGCGCCGCAACTTTCGATTTGGTTTTACAGCGTTTTTGGTATATTGGAAACTGCAAGAATACAAGCCCCGAAAAATATCAGAATATAGTGGATATACTGCGATCGCTTCCTATTGGACTTTACCTCGAACAGCCGATCACATGGTTACATCGACTCGATCCACGCATCAAACTGTTTGGACTCCTCACTTTTTTACTATCACCCATTCAAGCTAATGAACCTTGGCGCGTGGCGATCGCCGTTTTATTGATCATCCTAACCTTAGCTTCACAAATTCCCTTGCGAGTTTGGAAACAGCAAATGGGGATTTTGCTATTACTTTCCTTTATGACTTTAGCGATCGCCACCATTTCCCCTGATGGGTTTAATGTCACTGTCCAGCCTCGTCGCCCCATCCCTGACGTAAATATCACCGCTAGCCAAGCTCAAAACACGCCATCACTAACGATCAAACTTCCTCAACCAACACCCTATAGTTATGTAGTTTGGAAGGCTGGCAGCATTACGATTACCCGCAAATCTCTGGATTTAGGTGTGCGGGTTTGCACATTAATTTTCACCTATCTCTACGCACCAACTCTATTTTTGCTGGTCACGGCTCCCGAAGAAATTACAGCCGCGATCGCCGCAATTTTTGCTCCATTAAAATTCCTCAAGGTTCCTGTTGTTGAAATAGTCCTGACGCTGACCCTTGCACTACGCTTTGTACCCTTAGTTTTAGAAGAAGTTCAAAACCTTGGTCGAGCCATGCGAACCCGTTCAATTAATTGGAAAAGACTGGGTTTTAAGCGCACTACTCAAATTTGGCTAATCCTTGCAGAGCGACTGATAGACAATCTATTCATCCGCGCCGCACAGACAGCAAGCGCTATGCAAGTACGAGGCTTTACAACTCCTAATACTCACGTTGTCGTTTGGAATCCTCTCAAATTCTTTCTTCGCGATATCGTGCTACTAGTTCTCTTAGTCGCAATGTGGGGTGTCAGAATTTACTATGGCAATGAGTTCTAAAAAGGAAAGAATTGCTTTGCAATTCTTTCCTTTTTATTCTACGCGATAGCCCAGATCTGATAGCTGAAACCTTGACGATCGCCATTTGGGTTGAACCTTAACAAACATTTCCAAATGCACAGAACCCATAATCATCTTCTGCATTTGCAATCTTGCCTGAGTCCCAATCTCCTTCAGCATTTGTCCCTTCTTGCCAATGAGAATTCCCTTTTGCGAATCTCGTTCCACATGAATTGTTGCCATTACCCTTGTGATTTTCGGCTGTTCATCCACTTGATCAATACTGATCGCCACAGAATGCGGAATCTCTTCGCGAGTAAGCAGGAGAATCTGCTCACGAATTAGCTCACCCATAATGAACCGCTCAGGCTGATCGGTGACTAAATCAGGTGGATAATAATAGGGACCAAGGGGCAAGCGCTCGCACATCATTGTCTGCAAGGCTTCTAAGCCTTCCCCCGTGACCGATGAGAACTTAGCAACTTGCCAACCATGCTCCTCAGCAAAGCTCTCATAACCAGTAAAGGTATCCCCCGAATCATCATTAAGAATATCGATTTTATTGATACCCAAAATTGTCGGAACGTTGCTCTGTAAGATTGTTTCGGCAACAAAGCGATCGCCTGTTCCCATGCGATCGCTGCCATCAACCAGCAAAACTGTCATATCCACTGAAGAGATCGCACCGATCGCATTTTTGACAATGGTTTGACCGAGTAAATGGTGGGGTTTATGAATTCCAGGAGTATCGACAAGGACGATTTGGGCTTCAGGCAATGTCAAAATCCCGCGTAGACGGTTGCGTGTAGTTTGGGCAACAGGCGAAGTGATCGCAATCTTTTGACCGATGAGGGCATTGAGCAGCGTAGACTTACCGACATTTGGTCGTCCTACTAATGCTACAAAGCCCGATTTAAAACCTTCGCCCGATTCTGGAATCATGATTATTTGCGATCGCTGTATTTGAGATAGGAAACGATTATACCCTGCTACAAATGTAGACAGTAGTGAAGGATTTTTAGCGATTTATAATCTCGATATAGGGAATAAGTACTTATGGTTACTTTTATGGTTTGCCTATTCATTCTTGAAATATAGCAACCAAAGGTTTACTTAGGACATAAACCCAAAATACAAGTAGCGGCGCTACTTGTATTTTGGGTTTTGATTTGTTCTATCCAACTCTTGCATTGCTATAGCCTTAAGGATTAATTTTACGCAACTTAATGGCGATCGCAGGATTGCCACTGTAAATCGTCATCGGTTCTAGCGATCGCGTTGCCACACTGCCTAAGCCCAACACCGCACCCTGACCGACTCGCACCCCCGCCGCAATCGTCGCTCGTGCCGCGATCCAGCTTCCTGTCTCAATATAAATTGGTGCAGTCTGTAAAGCAAAATCGCGATCGCGCCAGTCGTGATTACCCGTACAGAGATAAACACCCTGCGAAATGCAGCAATGGCTCTCGATCGTAATCAAATCGAGATTATCGAGCCAAACATCTTCACCAATCCAAACGAAATCTTTGATCACTAAACGCCAAGGGAATTTGACCCGCACTCCCGTTTTAATGCGGACACCCTGCCCAATTTCTGCACCAAACCAGCGCAAAATGTTAACTTTTAAAACTGAAAAAGGAATTAAATAACTACGCAATAAAGGCGCTCCCACAAAGTACCAAAGCAACTGTTGAAGGATATTTGCCCCTGTTGTGTATGTACCCGTCGTATAGCGATCAAGACGCAAAGTTAAACTCCTTACTGCGCTTTGTACTTAAATAAAATCCAAGATTTTTGTTGAGAGTGTTGCAAAGCAACACTCTCAACAAAAATCTTGCAGTAGGCATGTTATACAATATTAGAGCTTTTCTAATGGTCGAGTTTTTGATATGCAAGTTTGGGTATTGCTGTTTAACGCTAACACCGATAATGAAGGTATTTATACTCTAGAAATTGAGGGCAATAATATTATTGTCGCCTTTGAGCAAGAGGATGATGCAATTCGTTATGCAGGTTTATTGGAAGCACAGGATTTTTTGTCGCCGACAGTAGAAAGCATTGACAGTAAAGATTTAGAAGAATTTTGCGAAGAAGCAGGCTATGACTTAAACATCGTACCAACCGACGCTTTGTTAGTTCCACCTGAAAAAAATGTTGATAAAACTGATTGGTCAGCCGATCACGATCAAAATCTGTCAGAACCAGAAGATGAAATTGAGGTAGAAGATCCCGTAATTGCAATGATGCGTCGCCGTTTAGAAAATTTACTATAAGTCTTAAGAATGCGTCCCTTCGGGACAAGTTCTTTAAGACATGACTAGAATTTGTTTTGGGTATAAATTATGACGGCTGAACTTACTTCTAATCCTTTAACCAACGCAATTACTAAATTTGAACCGAGTTCTGATAACGAAGGCTGGTTTAACTATGCAGTGCATGTCTATCCTCACCATACCGACTATTCGGGTGTAGTTTGGCATGGCTCTTATATCAATTGGATGGAAGAGGCGCGAGTAGAATGCTTGCGAACCGTCGGCATGAGCTTTGAAGAGTTAGTCTCCGCAGGTGTGGATCTGCCCGTAGTGGAAATGTCTTTGCGCTATCACCGCTCGGCGCGGATGGGCGATAATTTGCTGGTGATGACTAAGCTTACGCCCGATAAAGTCCGCCTGAACTGGGAATATCAAATTCGTACTGAAACAGATCTATGTGTAACAGCAGTGGTTACCCTCGTACCTGTAGATTTTGAAAAACGTAAGTTGTTGCGATCGCTACCAAGTTCATTGGAAGGGGCGATCGCCAAATTAACGGGAATTTAAGTTTTGCATCTCGCTTCGCGAGATGCAAATGCATAGTAACTGAGGAACTCAATCAAATCATGGCAAATTGGCAAGTAATTGCAGGCGGCGTGACCGCAGCAAAGGGCTATAAAGCCGCAGGAATCACCGCAGGACTGAAACCATCGGGCGCTCCTGACCTAACTTTGATCGCATCAGATGTCCCTGCGATCGCCGCAGGGGTATTTACCAAGTCTTGCGTCAGAGCCGCCTGTGTAGACTTCAACCGCGAAGTATTGGCAAAGGGTTGCCATGTCAGCGCCATCCTCTGTAATGCGGGTCAAGCCAATGCTAGTACAGGTGCAGAAGGTTGGCAAAATGCGGTGGAATGTGCCGAACTAGTGCAGAAGGCTTTAAATACGGAAGATGGTGTTTTAGTGGCTTCTACTGGTGTCATCGGCAAGCAATTGCTGATGGACAAAATGCGTGCAGGTATTGCCAAAATTGCCCCTCTGATTTCGCCCGATGGTGGTGAAGATGCCTCGCGATCGATCATGACCACGGACACTTTGCCCAAAAGTATTGCTCTAGAAACTGCGATCGATGGCAAGCCCGTGAGAATCGGCGGCATCTGTAAAGGTTCGGGGATGATTCATCCCAACATGGCGACAATGCTAGGTTTTGTGACATGCGATGCTGGTGTCGAACCGAAGCTGTGGCAAAAGATGCTATCAAGCTCCATTGATGCTAGCTTCAACCAAGTTACCGTTGATGGCGATACCAGCACCAATGACATGGTATTGGCGCTATGCAATGGACAGTCGGGCGTAACTATCGAGGATGAAAATTCTGATGCAGCACAGCAGGTACAGGCGATGTTGCAAGAAGTTTGTATGAGCTTGGCTAAGGCGATCGCCCGTGATGGTGAAGGCGCAACCTGCATGATCGAGGTGAATGTGACTGGCGCATCTAGCACCGTCGCCGCTCGTCAAATTGCCAAAACCATTGTTGGTTCATCCCTTGTCAAATCCGCAGTTTTTGGTAACGATCCTAACTGGGGCAGAATCGCCGCCGCCGCAGGGCGATCGGGTGTAGACTTCAATCAAGATGTATTGAATATTCAACTGGGCGATTTTGTGATGATGAAGGATGGCTCGCCGCAGGAATACGATCGCAATGCTGCTAGTGAATATCTCAAAAATGACACTGTAATCATCAATGTCGGTGTCGGTGATGGTGATAGCCGTGGCACAGCATGGGGCTGTGACCTCAGCTACGATTACGTCAAGATCAACGCTGAGTACACGACATAGGAACGAAAAGAGCCGCGCTAAGCGCGGCTCTTTTCCACAGTACTAAGCAATTGGTAACGTAAACCAAAACTGAGAACCAATATTTGGTTCTCCAATCACCCCGATCGCCCCGCCGTGAGCTTGGACAATCTGACGACAAATATAAAGCCCTAAGCCAAGACTAAGCGATCGCCGATTGAGTCTACTGTGGTCTTTCCCCTGGGCATAAAGCTCAAATAAATTCTCGCTTTGAGTGCTGGTCATGCCTACGCCATTATCAGCAACGGTGCAAAGCATCATCTTTTCGTCGCTCACCTCTGCGGAAATTGTGAGTTTGAGATTAGGGGGATTATGTTTAATCGCATTGACAATTAGATTTTGGAAAACTCTATAGATATGAGCAGAATCAATTAGAGCGATCGGTAGATTTGGGTGGATTTGCAAATTAATTTCTGCTTCTTCTTTGTCTAACAGTGGCTGAAGATCATTGATTGATGCTTGAATGACCTCCTTAATGGCGATTGGATACGGATGAATCACAATCCCATGGACATTATTCACGTGGGACTCTAACAATGAATTGATTAATGCTAATTGCCGATCGCCACTTTGTTGCATTCGTTCCAAGGTCGTTCGGGACAATAGAATATTCGCATCTGGACTACTTGCCGTTTTCGCCAAATTATCTAACACCATCATCAAGCCCGTCACAGGATTTCGTAAATCATGGGAAACTGCATGGAGAAAAATAGTTAGGGCCTCCTCGGCTCGTTTGCGTTCAGCAATTTCCGCTTGTAAATCAAGATTTTGGGACTCAATGGTTTGACGTTGTTTGGCGATCGTTAAATGGGTGCGAATCCTGACTAATACTTCTTCATGTTCAAAGGGCTTAGTCACATAGTCCACAGCCCCTAAAGATAAGCCACGCACTTTGTCAACTGTCTCCGAAAGGGCTGTCATAAAAATAATCGGAATCTTGACAGTTTCAGGATTTGCCTTGAGACGTTGGCAAGTTTCAAAGCCATCAATGCCTGGCATCATCACATCTAGCAAAATCAGATCAGGCTTAATATATGTAATTTGTTCGATCGCGCTTTCGCCATCAGTTGCTACTAAGACCCGCAGCCCCACATCCCGTAATAAATTCACTAACACACTCAAGTTAGTGGGGTTGTCATCTACAACCAATACACAGCCTTCTAAGGAATGGCATAGATTTGAGATTGCCGAATTTTTATCTGTTGTTTGATTGATGTAGCTTGACAGGCGATCGCTCATAAAGTTAGTCAGTAACTAAGCTAAATTATGTCAGTTTTTAAGAACCGTCACACTGTTAAAACCCAAATCCAGTGAGCTGACTTACTTCAGGTTCATGAAAAGCTAAAACTAGTGGTCTATCAATTCTCTAAGATATAGCTGTCGCTATTCTTGTTAGGACATAAAACCCAAATAATGTGAGGCGGCGCTTCGCTCCGCCTCACATTATTTGGGTTTTGATTTGTCTTGATACAGGTGGCTATAGCTATACAAGGGGGCTTAGATACTTTGAAATGAAGACAGAGAGACTTGTATGTATAGCAACGCAAGAGATAGCTCGGACAAAAAAGATGAGTGGCGGCGCTTCGCGCTGCCACTCATCTTTGGGGTTTTATGTCCTAAGCAAAACTTGCATTGCTATAGGTGTTTTTTTGAAACTGTTGCTTTGCAACAATCTCAACTAGGAAGTGTTGTGCAATGCGCCGCACTTTCTAGTTGAGGTATTTGGCAATTTCGGCGACGCTGACAGGCTCATTCGATACACTTGGAACATCCACAACGATTAGATAGCCCTCGATTTTGCCTTTGCCAACCGTATTCAAAGCATTTAAAATTTTGGGCATGTCAGCTTTGATCAAACTGCCGCGATCATCGTAAATTTCGATCGCTGAGAGACATCCCAAGGTGGCATTCCAGTCAAAGTTTTTGGAGTTGACCACTTTATCTTTATTACGGAAAAAATCGATCGCTGCACCACTGCCATGTATCCGAAATAGCGATCGCCCTACATTCCCCGCCCAAAAGGTTTGCTGAATTGGCGCATAATCTCGCCATGTTGGGGGTAAAAGAGCTTGATAGGCTTGTAAATTACCCGTGAATTTACCTTTTTGATTTGGTAAAAAAGCATTCACGCCATCCTCAAAAGGCACAAACAAATTCACCAGCGAAAATTGTCCATAGGCATGAAAAAACTCATCGTCAGGTTGCCGTGAAATTCCTTCCATCCGATACAGCCCCTGCGGGGTGCGCCCATTTGTAAAGTACCAGTCCAGATTGCGAACAGACTGAAGTAATAATGGCACTGACCAAAGTTGCTGACCCTGTTTTAAAAATTTACCGTTGCGATCCTTGATGAGCATTAGGCATAAAACATCGCGATTAGGACGACAGAGAACATACACATGGGCTTGCTGAGGCGCAACTTGCCATTTTAGTAAATCCGTAAGATTGGGAATTGTTTTTGGCTTGTCGGCTACGAGGCGATCACTAGGCAGATTTTGCAGCGTCGCTCGTAGGTGTAAATCTTGAGACCATTTAGGAAAGCGTTGTTGCACCTTGAGTTTAAGTTTTGCAAGTTGGTTCGGGTCAGCATTTGCAGATTTAGTGATCGCCGCTAAAGATAGCGCCACCCATTGCGAATCGTCGCTGGAATTAATTGTGCGTAAAAAATGTGGTTGCAGCTTGCCATAGACCTCAGGTTTAAGCGTATATAGCTCTAAACTTACCTGCATCGCCATATCAATGATCCCCTTTTGCGGGTCACTGAGATTTGCCGCCGTAGTCATCTGTAAAACATTTTCGAGGGCTTGCAGAGCATAGCTTTTGTCTAGAGCTAAAACCCCGATCGCCCATAGGGACTCTTGCCAATGGGTAGCATTACTGTCTGTAATCGGATATTTTTTGAGGTCAAATCTACTTGGATTTGCCTTTTGTTGTTGGTCTAGTATTTGAGCATCTCTAGCGATCGCCGTGGCTTTAGTCTGGTAAGCACGGATCGGTGGGGTTTGGGCTTTAATTGGTTGAGATGGGCTAGCAGCAAGTAAAAAAGCGATCGCGGCTACAGCACTAGACATAAATTGATACATAATTTCTTATCACAAGAAAATAGGGAAAGCGCATTGCACTTTCCCTATTTTAGTATGGAGCTAAGCGGATTCGAACCGCTGGCCCTCTCAATGCCATTGAGATGCGCTACCAACTGCGCTATAGCCCCAGAAATCTACTAGCTAAATTACTAATTAATTTATTAGCTTGTCTATAATCGCGCAAATTGAGATTAATGTCAAATGCGATCGCTAAAAAAATTAAAACAACAAAGGGACGCTTTGCGTCCCTTTGTTGCGGAGAATGAATAAGAGCTATTTCGCGTACCAACTTTTGCGCCATTGTTGCATTTGCTCGATTTCCGCCTGTTGAGAACTGAGAATCTCTTGAGCTAGTTTTTGAATTTCAGGACGTTTTGACTTGGCGATCGCATCTTTTGCCATCACTAAAGCCCCTTCATGATGAGGAATCATCGCCTCTAAAAATCGCAAATCAAACTTATCGTCAGCACTTCCCAAATCCATACTCATCATCATGTTCTTCCGAAATTCGGGAGTCATCGCCATCATATGATTAGCTTCTGCGTGCCACATCATTAACTGATCATCAGCCTTGGGATACCATGCTTTACGCCATTCTCCCATCTGGGCAATTTCCTTCTTTTGAGCTTGGATGATTTCCAACGCTAACTTCTTTAATTCAGGACGTTGAGAATTTTTTAAGACATCCTCAGCCATCGCGATCGCGCCTTGATGATGTGGTGTCATGCCATCAATAAAGCGCAAATCATAATCAGCATCAGCAACACCCAAATCCATAGAGCTATGGGACATTCCATGGGACATTATGCCACTGGAAGTTGGCATTGGTGTTGGTTTCTCTACAGCTTTTGGAGGTTGAGTTTCTGTTGTCGTTACAGGTAGAGAATTATTCGCCGATGTGCAAGCTGTCAATCCGCTACTTGTGACAGCAGTGAGTATAAGAATTAGTGAAGCAATTCGACGTTTAGCAGTTATGGAACAACATATTTTGAGAATCAGGCGTTAAGACAGGAAAATGATTTTAAGAGAATTTGGGGTTTTAATTTTGCAATAAGTGCTGAATCTGGCTATTTATACCAAGTTTGATACCACTGACGCATCTGCTCGATTTCTTTACTTTGAGATTGAACGATCGCATTAGAGAGAGATCTCATGTCAGCGCGATCGCTGTCAACGATCATGCTAGACATCATCAACGCCATTTTGTGATGGGGAATCATCTCAGCAATAAAGGCTTTGTCAAAATCAGGAGCAGTTTCGAGGGTTTTCAGATCAACTGCCATCATGTTCTGCATTCCCATCGGTCTTTTCGTTACCATTGGCGTTTTCATTCCCATCATGCTGCGATGATTCATGGCAGTCGGAACTTCTGTACCATACCATTGCTTATACCAAGACTTCATTTGCCCAATTTCACGGGTTTGATCGTTCTTGATTGACTCGGCAAGCTTTCTAATCTCAGGACGTTTAGAGAGTTTGAGGGCTAGATCTGCCATTTGGACTGCCCCTTCATGGTGTGGAATCATCATTTCGATGAAATGGCGATCAGTTTGCTCACCTGCCATCATCATGCCATGCATCATCATGCCTTGTTGAGGCATCATTGGTCTTTGAGTAATTGAACTTGGTTTTGTATTTGTAGAGGGTTGTGGTGTTTGCTCTGCTTGAACGATGTTGGTAGCTGCGATCGCAATGGCTGTACTACCAACGAGAATACTCACTATACCCAAGAGTAATGCTTTGTGTTTTTTGGGACTGTTCTGACTTTCTCTGGCAGAGTCTTGAGAATCTTTAGAGTTCATAGATTTTCCCTAACGTTATATTTCTACACTAATTCAAGAAAATGAAATCAGAATGAAATTAACTCTTTTGCAAGGAAACTTAACGCGATTAAAATACTGTCTAGCAAGCATTTTAGGCTCATTTCACAATTACCTAAAAAAATATAGTTTCTAGGGCTTGACTCTCCATTTGGCTGGAGAGTGTATAAGTAACTTAAGTTGATTTACATCTAAATTATTTGAGTTTTAACGAAGGCTAGGAGATAGCTATGGTAGCGACATTATCGCAGGATCAAGATCGAGTATTACTGCAAATTGGTCAAGTTGCATTCCAGAGCCAAGTTCCAATTAAAACGATTCGCTATTATGAAGAACTTGGTTTATTAAAGTCTTCAGGACGTACTGAGGGAAAATTTCGGTTGTTTACTCCCGACACGATCAAGAGAATTACTTTTATCAAAAGGTTACAGAAATTAGGCTTGAGCCTCCAAGAGATTGCGGAGATCTTGGGAGTTCACGATCGCGGTGTAGCTCCTTGTGCTGAAATCAAGCAGCAATTAGAGCAGCAGATTCTAGAGATTGATCGGCGCATTGCCGAATTGATGACTTTGCGTGGTGAGATTAACGAACTGCTCGAAGATTGGACTCCCCCAGTAAATACAACCACAGGCGAGATTTGTCCGATTTTACAGAAGATGTGATCATGCATCGCGCCAAGCGTATCGCATCATCACTCAAACACATCATACCAAAACTAAAAATGGCGTAGCTATTTTAGTTTAAAAAACCCTTACTGGGTTTGCTTTTAATTCATAAAAGTTGTTATCACACTTTCGTGAATTGGGATTATTTCGTTTAGGAAAGAAAAACAATGAAAAAGATTACCATGAAACTACGAGGAATGCACTGTGCCTCTTGTGCCAGTAGCATCGAATCAATGACGAGATCGCTGGCTGGAGTGGCTAGCAGTAATGTCAACTTTGCGATCGAGCAAATAGCGATTGATTACAATCCTCAAAAAACTAGTCCCGATGTCATTCAAAAAGCGATCGCTAATCTTGGTTATGAAGCATTTGTGCCAGATTTATCAGCAAATGGAGAGGACGCAGATAAAAAAGCTCGTTTAACTGAATTACAGGACTTAACTCGCAAAGTGGGCTTAGGTAGTGTGATTGGCATAATTTTAGTGATCGGTTCATTACCGATGATGACAGGGTTGAATCTTCCCTTTATCCCTGATTGGCTGCATAACTCTTGGTTCCAGCTTTGTCTAGCATTACCTGTACAGATATGGTGCGGAAGTTCTTTTTATATTGGTGCTTGGAAAGCCTTTAAGAACCATACCGCTACGATGGATACATTGATTGCCTTAGGCACGATGGCAGCGTTCTGCTATTCCCTCACCGTTACCTTAAACCCTAGTTTCTTTATTGCTCAAGGTTTACAGCCTGAGGTTTACTACGAGGTTTCCGTGGTGGTAATTACGCTGATTCTATTGGGTAAGCTCTTTGAGAATCGTGCCAAGGGAGAAACCTCCGATGCAATTCGCAAGTTAATGGGATTGCAACCAAAAACGGCGCGAGTCCTCCGTAATGGTCAAGAATTTGATATTCCCATTGAAAATGTGCTGATTGGTGATGTCGTGCTTGTGCGCCCTGGGGAGAAAATCCCTGTTGATGGTGAAGCGATCGCAGGCAACTCCACTGTCGATGAATCCATGATTACAGGCGAAAGTATTCCCATTGAGAAGAAGAGTGGCGATCGCGTGATTGGGGCGACCATGAATAGAACTGGGAGCTTACAGGTTAGAGCTAGTCATGTGGGCAAAGATACAGTGCTAGCGCAAATTGTCCAACTTGTGCAGCAAGCCCAAGGCTCGAAAGCACCAATTCAGCGATTGGCGGATCAAGTGACAGGTTGGTTTGTACCTGTGGTTATTTCCATTGCGATCACGACATTTTTGATCTGGTTCAATGTCACGGGTAACTTGACACTGGCAACTATCTCCGCCGTTGGTGTGCTGATTATTGCCTGTCCTTGTGCGCTGGGCTTGGCGGCTCCCACTTCGATTATGGTGGGAACGGGTAAAGGTGCAGAAAATGGCATCTTGATTAAAGATGCGGGTAGTTTGGAACTAGCCCATAAAATTCAAACCATTGTCTTGGACAAAACAGGAACCGTTACGGAAGGTAAGCCCACTGTCACAGACTTTTTTGCCCTCAATCCCGATGATCGAGAATTGTTACAACTGGTAGCTTCGATCGAGCGTAATTCGGAACATCCTTTAGCGGAGGCAGTTGTGGAATACGCTAAACAGCAAGGGCTGGATCTACCTAATGTGATTGAGTTCGAGGCAATTTCTGGTAGCGGAGTTCAAGGCAAAGTTGGGAGTGCGCTGATCCAAGTCGGCACAAGACGCTGGATGGATGAGCTAAACATTGATACGAGTGCACTCCATCAGTATCAAGATGCTTGGGAAGTGGGTGGTAAAACAGTGGTATTGATTGCGGTTGATCATGTAGCGCGAGGTCTAATTGGCATTGCCGATCAAGTTAAGGCTTCTTCCTATGCGGCGGTTGATGCTTTACAACGGATGAAAATCGAAGTTGTGATGCTCACAGGTGATAATTTGCCAACGGCTGAGGCGATCGCTCGTGAAGTCGGCATTAAGCGAGTCTTTGCTCAAGTGCGCCCCGATCAAAAGGCAGCAAAAATTAAGGAGTTACAAGCTGAAGGAAAGATTGTTGCGATGGTGGGTGATGGCATTAATGATGCTCCTGCTCTGGCTCAAGCAAATGTCGGTTTAGCGATCGGTACGGGTACTGATGTAGCGATCGCCGCCAGTGATATCACCCTGATTTCAGGTGATCTCCAAGGGATTGTCACCGCTATCCAACTCAGTCGCGCCACGATTCGCAATATCCAACAAAATCTCTTCTTTGCCTTCATCTATAACGTCGCAGGTATTCCCATCGCCGCAGGTATTCTCTTCCCGTTCTTTGGCTGGCTACTCAATCCAATTATTGCAGGTGGAGCTATGGCATTTAGTTCTGTCTCTGTAGTCACCAATGCTTTGCGGCTACGCGGATTTCGTCCCAATTTTACTAACTAGAAAATACAACTATGCTAAAACTTAAATTGATCAACCTCATGCTTAACCTCACTTTTCTGGGGGCGATCGCCTCCAGTGCATCGGCAGCAGAAATGACGGAAATGACTGAGGAACATACTAAGCGATCGACCCAATTTCAACGAATTGAACAACCACTCGCGCTTAAAATTGGCTTGACTGTAGGTGGACTAGCCTTAATTAGCGCTCAGCTATGGTGGTTTCTTTTCAGTAAGCCAAAGTCTCAACAAGCAGAAACTAGTGAGGGGGTACAGGAAGTTATTATCACTGTAGATGGTGGTTATAGCCCTTCGCTAGTGACCGTAAAACGTGGACTTCCTGTGCGCTTAAATTTCATGCGTCGCGATCCTAGTAGCTGTTTGGAAAGGGTTCTATTTCCTGACTTCCACATTGCTCAAGATTTGGCTCTAAATGTAATCACACCGATTGAGTTTACGCCGCAAACCATAGGAAGTTATCAATTTTCCTGTGGAATGAATATGTTTCATGGAGCGATTAATGTGGAAGATTAATACAAACCCTCACTGAGTTTCCCAGTTTGGGAACTACTATTTAGAAACCGCTTAAAGTCCACATTCGGCTCTTAATGGCGGATTTGTCATTCCCTCCACGATCGCGATCTCTTCTTCTGTCAAACCATACAACCGATAGACGATCGCATCAATCAGTTTGTCACAGTTTGTTAGTTGTTCTTTAATAGGTAAAAGAGTATTTAGGCTATCTTGATATTCTTTTTCTAGCGATTGTTGTTCTTTGCGAGCGACAGGATCGATTTTAATTTTCTTTTTGTTTTTCTTGAGAACTTCGATTAGGTCATCAAAACTAAGGCTTGATTCATTTTTGTAATAGTCACCTAAATAGTTTTGAATTTTAGATTTATTGGTAAGTGTATCAATTTCGCATCCGATAAAGCGCTCTAGCCATTTTAGAAAACTTTTAATTTCAGTTTGTTTTTGCTTATTGAGTTCGATCATTTGCTCGGCTAGATAAGCAAGCAAGTCATGGATCACATCCGCTTCTTCTTGCTCTTGACTAAGATGATGGTTGACTTGGTTTAAGAGAGGTTCAATTTGGCGATCGCTTTGGTATTGGTTATAGAGTGCGATCGCATTTTGTAATGACTGCTCACGGCGATCGGGTGGAGTAGTAAATTTAATATTGCGAATAGGAATAGCAGCAAAATCATCTAATAAAATTTGAGGAAAAGTATCATCTTCTCGGATAGAGAATTTCTTGCGGAAGACAAAACCAATAAAACTACTGTTAAGTATAGTTAACAATGTTTTTAGATTGTAACTTGATGATGAACGTAGCTTGAGAATATATAACAACGTATTTGTATAAGCTTCTTCGGTATATAGAGTTCCCAGAAGCCTAGCCCCAACAACTTTTCTGAAAAGAAGGCGTTCTTTATTGAATAGTTCCTTATTTCTCGGCTCTGCCAACCATTTACCCCATTTAATCCAATTATTATTATTCCAATCAACCGAATATTGGCTAATAGATTGCCCTTCAAAAAAAGGGCTAAAGGTGTCATCAATTTTGGTTATAGATGAGAAAGGTCTAGATTGCATTGTTGCTGAGGTCTGTAAAGGATTACCCTTTCCTTTTTGATAATCTTTAAGTCCATAGTTAATAGTTACAATTGAATTCAGAGAGATGCTAATAATATCTACCTTTTCAAGAATCAAAATATCGTTAGGGTATAGATACGGATTGATAATATGCTCGTACGATTTTAGCCAGTAGTTTTGGTTTCTAGTATAACTCTCTTGATTGATATGATTTATTTCTGACAAACATTCATTTTTTACATAAGGTATAACTAAGGTTTCTTGATTATCTAAAGCATCTTGATCTACAGATTTTTCAAGCACATAAATAGTTGTGTCAACAGTAGCTTCAGAAAACACTGTGTTTGGTAGTGCAACAATCGAATTCAATAAAGATTTTTGTAAAAAAGCAATTCTTAAATTTTCTGTAAAGTCAAGATACATCCAATTATCTGGAACAATAAGCGATATCAATCCTGATGGGCGTACTAAGCAAGAAAAAGTTTTTTCCATAAAGCATACATAGCTTTCCACTCTGTACTTAACATATGCGTAAATCTCTTTTATATAATTAATTTCAAGTTCAGTAAAAGAAGCCCCATAAGGAGGATTGCCAATTACTACATCAAAACCTGCATTGTCATGCCAACAAGCATTTTCTAGATCAATGAATACCTCTGGGAATTCGAGATCCCAATGGAAGAAATGCTTTTCATCACTTAACTTTTGAGAATTTTTATATACAGCAGCATCAGCTTTGTTCATTTTTGTAGGATCTGCCGCGATCGCATTTGTTCCAAAAACACGCAAGAAATGATCGGCACGTTTTAGTCCAAAAAATTTCGATACATAGATGTCTAGCAATTTTTTATAGGGTTTAGCCGCTTGATCGAATTGGCGAAATAGCTTTTCGCTTTGTTCTAGTTCAGCAAAGGTAGCATCACTGAGAATACTCACCCCACGCATAATTTCGGCGGCGCGTAGCAATCCTACAAATGGGCCAGCAAGCAAATTAAACTGTCCCGTTGACTCTTGTACCATACTGGCTTCAGCTTCCTTTACAGTTGTACCAATTAGCGAATTACCACAGCGTAAATGGTGATCGAGGAAGCTAAGCGGAGCGCCAACGGTAAAAGAATGCAACCACAAACTTACCTTTGCTAATTCCACAGCCATCAAGTTTAAATCCACCCCATAAATGCAACGCTTCATCACCACACGTTGTAAAAGTTGAGTTGGCTCTAACCGATCTGGACTAATCCTAATTCCTTGTTTTGCTAAATTATCTAAAATACTTTCACGGGTCTGATTGAGCATTTCTAAAATCGGATTATGCTCAGGATAGTGATTCAAAATCAAAATCAATTCATCGGTCAAATAATCCACAGCTTCGACTAAAAAATGACCACTTCCCATTGATGGATCACATACTTTGATGTCAAGCAAAGTTGTTTGGGCTTCCCTTCCTAAACGTTGCAAATCTTTCTGTAATCCATTGCGACTTTGTACGCCTAAACGCTTGTCTTGTAACTGTTGATGTAATTGGCTAAGCTCTGCCATTAGCTCAGAAAATCTTTGTGATCGCTTTTCTAATATTGGCTTCAAAGTATGACTGACAATGTATTTGACAATATAATCGGGGGTGTAATAGGAACCCGTAGACTTACGTTCGCCTTTGTCATTTTCTAAATGTACTTCTCCCTTTTCGGCATTGTCAATTACCACACGATATTCTAACAATCCCTCATAGATAGAACCTAATTGACGCACACCTAAAAAGCTATAGTCAATTGGAAGTCCTTCAAATCTGGCTAGTTTATCTAGGGCAGGCGCTAAAATTGCATCTGCAAGCTTAAATCGAAATAGAAAATGATTGGCAGGATATTCTACCTGATCGTCAGACTGATTAAAGTCAAAGTGAAATAGTCCACCGTTATAACGCGGTACATCCAAACTTGGATCGCCACGATCAATAATTTGAAATAAGCTTAGCAATCGATCATATAGTCCTGTTCCTGTTTGACTAAATTTCTTTTGATTACCTATTCCTTGTGCTATTTCTTTGGACATCTCAATTAGACTATAATCTCGATAATCGCTATTAATTGGTAGTAAATTTCTCGCCTCAGCATAAAGTAAAAATAGAAGCTTGTAGAGAAATGATAAAGTTGCTTCATAAATCTCTTCGGACGTTACTTGATGTTGCAATCGGAAAGCATTTGCTGCAAATCCTCCCGCGACACTTGGGAATACTTGCTCAAACACCAAAGCTTTTAGTTCTTTACCCACCTGCGTTGCATAGGTATTACTCCCTTCCCGTACTCGTTCTAAAAAATTACGCCCCTGTGGATCTTTAACAAAACTATCTCCACAAAAGAACAACCAAAAATATTTAAACTTTTCTAATTTATCCTTATCTTGCGATTCTAACAATTCCACCAAATCCACTTGATAGAACTCCGTCGCAGTCGAAGAAGCTAATCGATAATAAAGCCGCCACTCACGACCATTTGTCAAAATCCCCCAATCAACCCCAGTTCCCACTAAGTAATTCGTAATCTGAAAGGATGGATTAGCATTTTTATAAATATCTCGCTGATCATTTGCCGAAGCTTTACTAAGTGCGCGTTCCCAATACTTTGCCTCAGCGATCGCACTCACCCGCGCATAAAAAGCCGTCTCATTACCTTGCAATGGATAAGCATCATTGCGATCGCTTTCACTAGTAAACAGTGCATAATCTGGACGCTCAGCCCTCCCCTTCCCATGGGTTGTTACTTGAGGAATATTACTAAATCCCAAGATATCCAATACAGGCTTAATAAACTCTGCTTCTGTCTGGGCTTCACTTAGTTTTGGCAACAAATCCTTTTTAGACAAATAAAGTTTTTGCAGCGACTCAAACTTACCCACTACATCAAGCTGCCATTCAGAACATTCCTGAATTCTGTGATCCAAGTAATGCTGCGAAAATAGCGGTTTGTTGGTCTTCTGCACATCTGTCATGCTCAGGTTCTCTTAGGGTTCGGTGATGGCGCTAAACTCTATAGTCAGCCATCTGATTATATCTCAATCCATACCTCATGATTATTTCACTAGTTGAAACCACAAAAATTGCAGCGATCGCCTACACTAGTAACAAATCTTTACGCTAGCTAAAGCATAACTGCGATCGAATGCCAGACCATACTCATATTCATGTCAGGGGTGCTAGACAGCACAATCTCAAGAATGTTGATCTCACAATTCCCCGCGATCGCCTGATCGTGTTTACAGGTGTGTCTGGCTCTGGTAAATCATCCCTAGCCTTTGACACGATTTTTGCTGAGGGTCAACGCCGTTATGTTGAGTCCTTAAGTGCCTATGCCCGTCAGTTTTTGGGACAGGTTGATAAGCCTGATGTGGACTACATTGAGGGCTTGAGTCCTGCGATTTCCATTGACCAAAAATCAACTTCCCATAATCCGCGCTCAACAGTTGGCACGGTCACCGAGATTTATGATTATTTGCGATTGTTATTTGGACGCGCAGGTTCGCCCCATTGCCCGATCTGCGATCGCAATATTGCGCCACAGACGATTGATCGGATGGTGGATGCGATTATGGAGCTTAGCGATCGCACTAAGTTTCAATTATTAGCACCCGTAATTCGTGGCAAAAAGGGAACTCATAAGAAATTATTGTCCAGCTTAGCCAGTGAAGGTTTTGCAAGGGTGCGGGTGGATGGAGAAGTACGTGAACTGAGCGACAATATTGAACTGGATAAGAACAAACTCCATGATATTGAAATTGTGGTTGATCGTCTAGTTCGCAAAAATGATATTCAAGAACGTTTAACCGATTCTCTGGCAACTTGTTTAAAACGTGCCGAAGGGATTGCAATGGTTGAGATTTTACCCTCATCCCCAGACTCTAAATCTGAAAAAGGTAGCAATTTACTAACTTTTTCAGAAAACTTTGCCTGTCCTGAGCATGGCGCAGTCATGGAAGAACTATCGCCGCGTATGTTCTCTTTCAACTCTCCCTATGGCGCTTGTCCAGCCTGTCATGGATTAGGAAGCATTAAAACCTTTAATCCTGAGTTGTTAGTTCCTGATCCGTCTTTACCTGTTTATGCCGCGATCGCACCTTGGGCGGACAAAACCCATACCTACTATATTTCGCTCTTATCAAGTGTGGGCGAATATGCAGGTTTTGAGATTACCACACCTTGGGAAAAGCTATCTCAGGCTCAGATAGATATTATTCTGCATGGCACTACCGAGAAGATTTTAATTAAGCCAGACTCGCTGTATCGCGATCGCACTGAGGGCTATTACAAACGCTACGAGGGGGCGATCGCTATCCTCGAACAGCAATACAAAGAAGCAGGAGAATCACAAAGGCAGAAACTCGAAAACTATCTGATCGAAGAATCCTGCTCAACCTGTGACGGAACAAGGCTGAAACCCGAATCTCTCGCAGTTCGGATTGGTGGTTATAACATTAATGATTTTGTGTCAGCACCAATTGGGACTTGTCGCGATCGCCTCAAAAATCTCGATCTTGATGCGCGAACTCGTCAAATAGGCGATCGGGTATTACAAGAAATCGAAGCAAGATTGCAATTCCTTTTAGATGTAGGTTTGGATTATCTGACCCTCGATCGCTCTACCATGTCTCTATCAGGTGGCGAAGCTCAACGCATCCGCCTTGCTACCCAGATTGGCTCAGGTTTGACAGGCGTTCTCTATGTATTGGATGAGCCGAGTATTGGACTCCATCAACGCGATAACTCGCGACTACTTGCCACATTAACGAAACTGCGCGATCTCGGTAATACCCTGATCGTAGTGGAACATGATGAAGAAACCATTCGGGCTGCTGATTATCTTGTCGATATCGGGCCAGGGGCAGGAGTGCATGGCGGTAGGATCGTGGCTCAGGGTAGTGTTAAAGAAATTGAAGAAAATCCTGAATCGCTCACAGGTGCTTATCTATCTAAACAAAAACAAATTCATACACCCGCAGAGCGGCGCGAAGGCAATGGCAAGTATCTTGAAATTTGCAACGCCTATCTCAATAATCTCAAACATATTAATGTCCAGATTCCTCTAGGAAAACTGGTATGTATTACGGGTGTATCAGGCTCAGGTAAATCCACCTTGATTAATGATTTACTCCACCATTCCCTTGAACATAATTTTTCGCGCAAAGTACCAGTTCCCAAAGGTATTGATGAAGTCAAGGGACTGAAGCATCTCGATAAGTTCATCGTCATTGATCAATCGCCGATTGGACGCACACCCAGATCTAATCCTGCCACCTACACAGGGCTATTCGATGTCATCCGTGAAACCTTTGCGCTAACCACTGCTGCGAAAACGAGAGGTTATAAAGCAGGGCAATTCTCCTTTAATGTGAAAGGCGGACGGTGCGAGGCTTGCTCTGGGCAAGGTGTGAATGTTATCTCTATGAACTTCCTGCCCGATGTCTATGTACAATGCGATGTCTGCAAAGGCGCAAGATATAATCGCGAAACTCTACAGGTGAAGTACAAAGAGAAGACGATTGCCGATGTGTTAGATATGACTATCGAAGAAGCGATGCATTTCTTTGAGAATATTCCTTCTGCTCATGCCAAATTAGGGATGCTGGTGGATGTGGGTTTAGGCTATGTACGGCTTGGTCAGTCTGCTCCCACGCTCTCAGGGGGTGAAGCCCAGAGGGTGAAGCTAGCCACAGAACTCGCGCGTCGGGCTACGGGCAAAACTTTATATTTAATCGATGAACCGACTACAGGTTTAAGTTTTTACGATGTGCATAAATTATTAGATGTAATGCAGCGCCTAGTCGATAAGGGCAATAGCATCATTACGATTGAGCATAATCTCGATGTGATTCGCTGCGCTGATTGGGTGATTGATCTAGGTCCAGAGGGAGGCGATCTCGGTGGTGAGATTGTCGCTGAGGGTACGCCCGAACAGGTCGCCAAGGTCAAAAAATCCTATACTGGCAAGTATCTCAAACAAGTATTGGCTGAATATCCAAGGGCTAAAACACCTGTTTAGGAGATAATGTACATTCTTTCAACTATCAAATTGTTTTAGAATCAGAAGATTGCAATATAGTTCAAGAACTAAGAGGTTAACTATGCAAATCACTATTGAAATACCCGATGAACTTAGCAATCTCATCCAAAACAAAGGTAAATCCCTTAATGTTGCAATTATCGAAGCACTAGGCTTATATGTTCAACATGACACACTCATCAATACCATCCAAAATTCCATTCAACCAGAAATTGACTGGTCAGCACAATGGGAACAATGGTTTGCAGAATGTGAAACTATGCCAATACATACCGCAACGAAACAACCACAAAACGACTACACACCCCTACTTATTGATAAATATCGAAAACAAGGGCTAGAGCTATGATTTTGTGTGATACAGGAGTTTTATTGTGCCTATGCGATCGCTCCCAACCAAAACACGAAGCCTGTAAAGAAGCAGTCCGCAAATCAAAGCAACCATTATTAACCACATGGTCGTGCTTAACGGAAACTATGTATCTAGCTTTGCATCGTGGCGGATGGATAATGCAACAGCAAATCGCTAACTTACTCTTAAGTCAAACACTGCAAGTATTTCAAATTCAAATAGAAGACTATGCAAGGTTATTTGCTTTGATGGCACAATATCGCGATCGCCCAATGGATCTTGCCGATGCAACTTTAGTACTCGCTGCCGAAAAGACAGGGCTAAAGAAGATTTTGACTTTAGATTCAGATTTTCTATTTTATCAAATTAGTGATCGTGACTCATTTGAGGTGATTTGTCCTGATAGTAAAATTTAGGGATTTTGAACTTGGATAACTAAAAATCACTTATCTTAAAAAGTAAGCCCAGCGCAACTAATTTACATCCAATGACTAATGTTCATCCGTTTATCCGACTGACTCGCTATGCCCGTAATTATCGCCCACAGATTTGGACGGCAACAACTTGCTCGATTTTAAATAAATTCTTCGATTTGGCTCCGCCAGTCCTGATTGGGGCAGCGATCGATCTAGTACTGCAAAAAGAGAACTTCTGGGCAAATCCCTTTGGTGTCCAAGGATTAGCAGCGCAGTTACTAGTACTTTCGGCAATTAGTGGTGTGATCTGGGGACTAGAGTCGATTTTTGAGTATGCCTATGCGCTTCAGTGGCGTAACCTTGCTCAGACGATTCAGCATGACTTGCGCCTTGATGCATATCAGCATTTACAAGAGTTAGAGCTAGCTTTTTTTGAAGATCGCAGTTCGGGTGGATTGATGTCGATATTGAGTGATGATATCAATCAATTAGAAAGGTTTCTCGATGGTGGTGCAAATGAAGTAATTCAAGTTTCGGCGACGATTCTGTTGATTGGTGGTGCATTTTTTGTGATTACGCCCAATGTGGCTTGGTTAGCGCTATCACCAATGCCATTTATTTTATGGGGTTCAATTTGGTTTCAGAAATTCCTTGCCCCACGCTATGCGGAAGTTCGCGAAAAAGTGGGACTACTGAATGGGCAACTATCGAATAATATCGGCGGAATCACGACAATTAAAGCGTTTGTCACAGAAGGATATGAACGTAAACGCATTGAGAAGGAAAGTAATCAATATCGTCAAAGTAATCGCAAAGCGATCGCCTATAGTGCCGCGTTTGTTCCTTTGATCAGAATCCTGATCTTTATGGGATTTATTGCGATTCTTTATTATGGTGGCTTGGAGGTTCAGGCAAACAGGCTGTCTGTCGGCAATTACTCCGTGATGATTTATCTAATTCAGCGACTTTTATGGCCGCTCACGCGCTTAGGTGAAACCCTCGATCAATATCAAAGGGCGATGGCTTCGACTAACCGCATTCTCGATTTACTAGATACCCCGATCGCAATTCATTCAGGCTCACAGGTACTAAACTCCTTAGTCACTGGCGATATTCAATTAAAAAATGTTACCTTTGGCTATGCTGTGAACTTCCCAATTGTAGAAAATCTATCCTTAGAAATCGCCGCCCATAAGACTACTGCCATTGTCGGAGCAACGGGTTCGGGTAAAAGTACTTTAGTAAAACTGCTGCTGCGTTTATATGAAATTCAATCAGGGAATATCTTTCTCGATCGCATTGATATTCGTGACTTAGAATTGCGATCGCTACGTTCTTGCATGGGTTGGGTAAGCCAAGATGTATTTCTATTTCATGGCTCAGTTTTAGAAAATATTGCCTATGGTTCCTTTGATGCAACTGTGGAGCAGATTGTGGAAGCTGCCAAGATTGCTGAAGCCCATGACTTTATCCAAATTTTGCCCAAGGGTTACGATACGATCGTTGGTGAGCGAGGTCAAAAGCTATCGGGTGGTCAGAGACAGCGCATTGCGATCGCCCGTGCAGTGTTACGCAATCCACCGATTTTAATTCTTGATGAAGCAACTTCGGCAGTGGATAATGAAACAGAAGCAGCGATCCAAAAGTCTTTAGAGCGAATCACCAAAAACCGTACAACGATCGCGATCGCCCATCGCCTATCTACTATTCGTAATGCTGATCGCATCTATGTGATGGATCAGGGCAAAGTAGTGGAGTTGGGAACTCATGATGAGCTAGTTGCTAACAATGGAATCTACGCAGGTTTATGGAATCTGCAAACAGGACAAACCCATATTTAAGGGCTTCACCGTAAAATAAGAAACTGATTTTTGATGGCGCGGCAAAGCCGCGCCATCAAAAATCGTGAAGGGGGCGCTTTGTGAGGTCTTTTTTATAACATGAGTGGATTAAATCCCCTAGATTGGAATGTTTGATATACATAGTTATACTGCTCTTCTATATTCTCTAAAAGACTAGCAATTTTGATGATATCTTCTTCAGTATGAGTATTGGACTTGATCAGCATCTTGCAGATAGATTGTAGGGCTTGACAAGAACTAAAAAGCTGTGTAGCTCCAAAGGTAGCACTTCCCCCCTTAAGGGCATGATTTTGTGCTTCCATAGTCACAAAGTCTTGATCTTGAAAAGCTTCTTTCATTGTGGCGATCGCCTGTGCAGAATGGTCTAAGTAGACATTGATTAATTCATCTAAGTTCTGTGTACCTACGGAATCTTCTAGATTTGAGAGGATTGATAGGTCAATAGGAGGCTGACTATGATCAATAACAAGGTGTTGCTGTTGAGGAATTCTCTGGAGAGCAGCGATTAAACTTGTACTTTTTAAAGGCTTAGTGAGATAGTCATTCATCCCCGCACTCATTGCCGACTCACGAGATTCTGAGAAAGCATTTGCCGAAAGCCCAATAATCCAAGGCTGCTGACTTGGCAACTGACGGATACTTTTGCTGGCAGTCAAGCCATTCATAATTGGCATTTGGATATCCATAAAAATAAGATCGTAGGCTCGATCTAAGAAAGCGTTGATGGCTTTCTGCCCATTTTCAGTAGCTTCTGCCTTATAGCCTAAGTTTTCTAGCATCAATAGCAGAATTTTTTGATTGACAGGATTATCTTCTACAACCAAGATCTTAAATGGATAACACTTAGCAAAATTCTCATCCCCTAAAATCTCATCGCTTTCATATAAAGGCTGAGGACTTATATGATTCGGGAATGTTCTAGCTTTTTTGCTGATAAAAACATTGCAAAAAGCTTGATAGAGTTTTGATACAGATATCGGTTTGGTGATGTAGTCTCCAAAGTAAACTGAATTAACATTGTTACCCTCATTGAGGATGACATTTATGGGGGTTAATAGAATTAAATTTAAATCAGGAAAAATCTCTTGAATATTTTTGGCAAGTTCCAAACCATCAATTTGAGAACCATCTGACTCTATAAGTTGTCGGTCAACTAAAATGGCATCAAAGTTCGATGTTGTCAGAAATTGCAGCGCATCAGTGGCTGAGTAAGCAGCCTGTACGCTCATCTCCCATGGTTGTGCATATAGAGCGATCGCTTGCTGGAGTGTAGCACTAGTGTTAACGCTTAAAATCCTCTTACCCCTTAGTTCTAGGGCGATCGCATCTGTGATATCTACATCCTCAGTGATGGCGCGTACTTGGATCGAGAAGCTGAAAGTTGAGCCTGCACCGACAATGCTGCTAACCCCAATTTCACCGCCCATCAGTTCGCAAAGTTGTTTGCAAATCGCTAGTCCCAAGCCAGTACCGCCATATTGTCGCGCAATCGAATTATCAGCTTGGCTAAAGGCTTTAAAAAGTTTGGCGATCGCTTCGGGAGCAATGCCAATTCCTGTATCGCGTATATCAAAGCGCAATTCATAAGTGTTAGTCTCGCGATCAATTAGTTGCGAATTTACCGTAATGATAATTTCCCCAGATTCGGTAAATTTAATGGCATTACTGACTAAATTGACGAGGATTTGACGTAGGCGTGTATAGTCTCCAATCAACTGTTGGGGGACATCTAGACTAACAAATGTGACTAGTTCTAGGAATTTCTCAGCCGTGCGGGACGACATCAGTTCTAGAACTTCTTCAATACATTGTTGCAGTTTAAAAGGATGCTCTTCGAGTTCAAAATGTCCTGATTCAATCCGTGAAAAATCAAGGATATTATTAATTACCGATAGGAGTACTTCTCCACCTTGACGGATCGTCGCGACATATTGCTGCTGTTGTCGCGTTAGGGGAGTATTGCCTAAAATCTCGGTCATCCCAATCACAGCATTCATCGGAGTACGGAGTTCATGACTCATGACGGCGAGAAATTCGCTTTTAGCTTTGTTTGCCGATTCTGCCACCTTAGCTGCTGCTAGTTTTGCTTCAGTTTGATTGCGCTCAGTGATATCTTCCACCCCAGCGACAAATTGAATTGGCTTGCCGTTCTCATCCCTCACTAATCCGAACCGACTAATTACATCGATCGCATGACCATTTTTATGAATATATTGCTTTTCGACTTTAACGCTAATTGCTTCATTATCGAGTAAGCGATTTAAAGCTGCTAACGTTTTTTCACCAGAGCTAGGATGTGTAAGTTCAAGGGCTGTCATATTCAGCAATTCTGCTTCGGTATATCCAAAAGTGTTACAGAAGCCTTGATTTACCATCAAAAACTTACCTTCCAAATCAAAGGTAGCGATTCCCACGGGAGCATTGGCAAGTGTTAACTTAAGTAAGGTTTCATTCTGAAGCAGTTTAGATTCCGCAAGTTTGCGATCGCTAATGTCTTGGACGGTTCCATAAAGCCTAACTACTTGCCCCTGATCATCATATTCTGCATGACCAATCGCTTCAACGTATCGACAAGCAACATCAGATCGTTGGGAATCTAGCTCTAAATGATAAGACTTTCCTGTATTAATGGTTTCATCAACTGCTTGTCTTAATTTTTCCTGCGATGAGATTGTAAAGAATTGCAGATGTTCTTCATATTTAGGAGTTGGTATTGCAGGGTCGCACTCGAAAATATTAAACATCTCCCTTGACCAAATAATTTCATCATCTAAGATATTCCATTCCCAACTACCAAGTGAAGCAACTCGCTGAGCTTCAGCTAGACTTGCTTCACTTTTGCGTAAAGCTTGTTCGATCACTTTGAGTTCACTAATATCTCTACCTTCGGGAATTAATAAAATTACCTGACCTGATTCATCTGTGAGAGGACGGATAGAGAAATCAATGGTTGTAATTGTTTGACCCGCACCAAATATATCCATTTCATAACGGACAAATTCACCTTGAGCAGCCTGCTGAACTGCTTGCTTCATCCGATTTTGTGTAGCTTCAGAAATTGTCAGCCAATAAGTTTCCCAGATAGGTTTACCAATTACCTCGGCGTGAGTAATTCCCCCAAAGTCCAAGGCTGTTTGGTTCACTTCTAAGAAAATACCATCAAGAGAAAGTAAGCCCACAAATTGAAAAGTGTTGTTAAAAATTCCTTGAAATCTTAATTCGCTTTCTTTGCGATCGCTAATATCAAAAGCAGAACCACGTAACACTTGAGTTTTCCCATCCGTTGCCAAGCCAAGGTGAGCAGTATCACGCAACCATATAATTTTGCCATCACTAGCAATCATCCGATATTCGCAACAAAAAGGCGAGCCTGTCTCGATAGTGTGGCGAACTGCTTGATGAACACGATCGAGATCGTCAGGATGCACATACTCAGCCCAAGTATTAAAAAAACCTGCATTCCATTTGGAAGGATGTATACCTAAAAGGGTCTGCAATTGTGGACTGATATAGGCAAACTCTGGAGTGTTCGTGATCGGAGAGACATAACATACATTAGGAATCTGCTCCACGAGATAACGATAATGCTCCATCCACCGATACAAGGTTGCATAGGATTGCTCAGCTTCTCTTACCTGTTCTAGCAAACGAGTACTACGATTTTCTCGTTGTAAAATAATCTCGATCTGCATGGCTATTTGTTGCAGCATCAGCACATCGTCTTGATCCCATGAGCTTTGAAAAGAATCCCCACTCCAAGCTGTACATTGGTAAACCGTCAAAAATCCCCATAATGGATGCGCTGGCTCGCGATCTGACAATATAATTGGCACAAGTAAGTAAGCCTTACCTGCAAATATTTCTGCTAAGTTGATCTCACATCTAGTCATCCCCGCAGTATAAAGATCAAGGATTTGTCCCGTAGTATCCTGTCCCCACTGATATTCTTCTTTGAGAATATTCTCAATCTGCAATTGCGAACAAGGCTGGCAATATGGCGCGATCGCCTCCGCTACAATCTTGCCGCTGATCCCTATTCCACTATGATGATCGGCAAATTTATCGAGCTTATAAATAGAAACATGAACAGCCTGAACTAAATTTAGTAACTTTGTTGTGATTGCTTGAAAATTTTTTTCTACGCTATCGCACTGATTATCGCACTGGCGCATACTTTGCAAAATTTCTGAGCATATCAGCATCCTTGATCTGAATTTTTCCATTTCAATACTTAAATGGTTATCTAAACTACTAATCTTTGCATCCTTTGGTGATAAGCATCCGTCAGGATCTAATCTAGATGAAAATTCACTCATAACTCCAGTTTGTTTATAGTTTGCAAAGCTTATGGTGATGGCAAATTCTGGTAGAGCAGTAAAGATAAGTGTCTGAGCAAGCTAAGAACTAATGGGAATATGTAATGATTGCTTAACATTAAGTATAGCAAAGCTTCTGAACTCTGATTTTTTACAATCGTTTATAGCGCTTAAAATATAATAAAAATTCTTGATGATAAAGATTTTAATTTGTTATCGTAGCAATCTTTCTGTTGCAAAAATGTGCAGCCGTTACCTTATAGAATTCACTGTAAGCATTTATTGATTTGTTACACTTGCAGAAGAAATAATTAACCAAACTGCCAAATATCATGATCAGTAACCTGCTCCAGACCAAAGAGCTAGCAAATCTGCAATATGCAACCGTTAGCGATCGCTTTGACGAAACATGGGAAGCCCCACTGTCGATTCTATTGGGGCTTGGGCGAGCCGCAGGCGCAGATTTTGTGGAGTTTTTTTTAGAACGGAATAATTACATTAGCTGTCTTGCAGAAGATGACACGATTACGAGCATCTCGCCACGACTATCTACAGGAGCAGGAATTCGTGCTTTTAAGGGCAAAGCCGATTGTTATGTCAGCACCAATGATTTGACTTTTCTAGGGCTAAAATCGGCTCTCGAACGCGCTCTTTCTATCCTAGGATTACAACTTCCTTCTCAAAACTCGATCATTCCTTCTATTCATTTAGAGCTATTCCGTGACTATGCTACTAAAAAAGATAAAGAATCATGGATCGCGCAATGTAGCCCCATGCGGGAAATGGGCGATATCTTGCTTGGAGCCAATGCGCTGATAGCCAAAAAAGGTAAACATATCCAATCAAGGCGATCGGGGTATTTCCGTGATTGGCAAGAAGTTCTAGTTGCTGCTAGTGATGGTACATTCGCCAGAGATATTCGGCTTACCCAGTCGATAGGTTCTAACTTACTCTGTGCGGATGGAGCAAATCGTTCATCCATTGGTAAGCGTGTTGGCGGTACGAGCGACCCCAGCTACCTTCGCAATTGGAACTATGAACCCGTCGTCGATGAAATCGTCGAAGCCGCAGGGCAAATGCTCTATGCTGATTATGTGGAATCTGGTTCCTATCCCATCATCATGGCAAACCAGTTTGGTGGCGTGATCTTCCATGAAGCCTGTGGACATTTACTAGAAACTACGGGCATCGAAGCAAAAACAACGCCTTTTGCAGAAATGAAAGGTCAAAAAATTGCCCATAAAAACCTCACGGCTTGGGATGAAGGTCGTTCTGAAGAAGCTTTTGGAACTATCGATATGGATGATGAGGGGATGCCCACGCAGCGCACCCTCTTAATTGAGAATGGAATTTTGAAAAACTTTATCAGCGATCGCGCTGGTGAGTTACGCACAGGACATCCGCGCACAGGTAGCGGTCGTCGCCAAAGCTACGCCTATGCAGCAGCAAGTCGGATGCGAAACACCTATATTGATGCTGGTGATTTTGCTTTAGATGATCTCTTTGCCTCCGTGGATAAAGGCATTTACTGCAAAAAAATGGGTGGCGGTAGCGTTTTGCCGACTGGTCAGTTTAACTTTGCTGTTGACGAGGCTTACCTGATCGAAAATGGCAAAATTACCAAACCACTCAAAGGAGCCACTTTGATTGGTGATGCTAAAGAAATCATGCAAGAAATCTCGATGAGTTCTCGCGATCTAGAACTTGCCGCAGGTTTCTGTGGCTCCGTCAGTGGCAGTGTCTATGTCACCGTTGGACAACCTCATATTAAGGTTGATGCAATTACCGTCGGGGGACGCTAATATCGCAGAAAGGTGACGCAGAGCGTCGCCTTTCTGCCTTTAGGTTGGCGATCGCTATAAAAGATCCCTAATACCAATTCACAAGAGTGTTGACACACTTTCTTGAATTAAAAACCAAATTCAGTAAGGGTTTTTAAATCAAGAAATGGCTACGCCATTTCTTGATTTAGGATAAAGTGGGACTTTTTATAAAAATCTGGGTTTTACTTCAGCGCAAAGCACTGTAAGCTTTCTACTTAAAGTGATCAAAAGGTGATCAAGTCGTGCAAGCAAATGCGATCGATGTTTCTCAATCAACGATACTTGTGGTTGACGATGATCCAGATATTCGCCATGAGCTAGCATCGGCTCTGAAAAAGCGTGGCTATATCGTCAAAACGGCTGGAGATAGCAGTGATGCTTTGCTATATGTGCAATCCCATCCGCCAGACTTAATCCTATTGAATATATTTTTGCCCCAAATAAGTGGCTATGAAGTCTGTCGTATTCTCAAAGCCGATACGATCACCGAAAATATTCCGATCATTTTTACGAGCATCCATGATGATATCGAAGCAAAGCTCCAAGCTTTTGAAATTGGTGGTGCAGATTTTATCGTTGTCAAACTGTCTCAGCTTGCCGAACTATTTGCGCGTGTGCATTTACATTTGACATTGCGGCATCTGCAAATGCACCTAGCTCAAAAGAACCATGAACTCTCGCAGGCTGTCTTTGACAGAATTGGGATGCTCAAGGATCTCCAACGGACTAACCTGCTGCTCCATGCTCAAAAAGAGGCGGCGATCGATGGAATTCTGGCTGTCGATGAACAAGGACGGATTGTTAGTTTTAACCGTCGGTTTTGCGAAATGTGGAACATTCCCCATGACTTATTTATTGGTGATGGGCTTGAGCATGAGTTTCACAATGGATCACCATTGGGGACATTTTTTATTAAATCCGATCTTCCTGAAGTACTGATAAATTTAGTAGAGACCACTTACGATGATCCTGACGTAGCCAGACATGGCGAAATTATTTATGGCGATCGCATATTTGATTACTACACTAGTCCTGTCAGTTCAGAGCAAAATAAATTCTTTGGCTTGATTTGGTGCTTTCGTGATATCACCGCCAAAAAACAAGCAAATCTGCGACAGATGCAATTAATGGAAGATCTGCGTAAAGCCAAAGATGAGGCTGAAGAAGCAGTTCGCACTAAGGCAGCTTTTCTGGCGATGATGAGCCATGAAATTCGGACACCGATCAATGGGGTGATCGGCATGACCCAACTCTTAGCAGGGACAGATCTCAGCACCGAACAGGATAAATTTGTAAGGACGATCCAAGTCAGTGGGGAAATGCTGCTTTCGGTAATCAATGATATTTTGGATTTCTCTAAAATTGAATCTGGCAAATTGGAATTAGAAAGTGTAGCCCTAGATGTCAGAGCTTTGGTGCGTGATATCTATGACGTGCAGTTATCGAAAGCCAAGGAAAAGAGTCTGAAGTTTGAAGTTAGTATGCATTCCCATGTACCACCATTTATCGTTGGAGATGTGACAAGACTGCGACAGATTCTATTGAATCTGGTTTCTAATGCCCTCAAATTTACAGATACAGGTTCAGTGCGAATTGGGGTACGTTTAGCCTCTGATCAAGTTCCTACCTCTGATCAACCTTTTCAATTACTGTTTTCGGTAACTGATACAGGTATTGGCATTACCACTGACCAAATACAGCGACTATTTCAGCCCTTTTCGCAAGCCACGGCGGCTACCTCCCGCAAGTACGGTGGTACTGGGCTGGGACTAGTGATCTGCAAGAATTTAGTGGAAAATATGGGAGGTAAAATCCAAGTCGAAAGCAAAACTAATCAAGGTTCGACTTTTTCATTTACAATCACCACCCAAATTGCCAAGGAACGACCAAGCTATACCCTGCAAGATGCGATGAATAAGAGCGTCAGTAGTGGTAGTCGGTTGGGCGATCGCGTGCCATTAAAAATCTTGATTGCGGAAGACAACTTAATTAATCAAGAACTAGCAATGGCGATGCTGATTAAGATGGGCTATCAGCCCGATGTCGTCGATAATGGCTTAGCAGTGCTAGAAGCCTTGCAGGTCAACCATTATGATTTGTTATTGCTAGATGTGCAGATGCCTGAAATGGATGGACTAGAAACCGCAACTTATTTGGTTAATCATTGGCATGAGTTGCATACAGGTTATGAGCGCCCCACGATTATTGCGATGACGGCTAGTGCAATGCAGGGCGATCGCGAAATGTGTTTGCGGGCTGGGATGGATGATTACATCAGCAAGCCGATCATGATGGATTCGCTGCAACGGACAATTGAGAAATGGGCTGTGGGTGAGCAAATTAATGAGGCGATCGCAGCAGTAGATATAAACGAAAAAGTGCATATTCTTTCAGCGATCGATCCCGCCGCAATCAAGAATCTTGAACAAATTAATCCTAAGTTGATTGGACGCATGATCAATTTATTCACGATCGAAGAAGCACCTGTCCTATTAAAAAACCTGCGACAGGCGATCGCCAATAACGATCTGCAAGAGGTGAGCTATAACGCACACACCTTGAAAGGAAGTAGCAATATTTTGGGGGCTAAGGCTCTGGGTAAGCTCTGTCTCGAAGTTGAGCTAAAGGGTAAACGTGAAGATCCCGAAGGCTTGCCCGAACTCTTCACCCAAATTGAGCAGCAATATCAAATTGCTTGTCAAGAACTTGCAAAATTATGAACCTTTTGTGGCGCGGCTTTGCTGCGCCACAAAAGGTTCATAATTTTACTGCGAAGTCCTTAGCATTTGAAAAAGTGGTAGCCCAAAGCGCTGCCATTTCTTCTTTTTAAGAATGAAGGTTAGAATGGCTAAGCCATTCTAACCTTCATATTTTTTATGCTTTCTATCCGCAATCTTTGCTATCACCCACCTGCTACCCCTGAAGCAATTCTCCAAAATATATCTTTTGAGTTGCAGGATCGGCAATTGGGCTTGATGGTGGGACCCAGTGGTTCTGGCAAAAGTACCTTACTGGAGATTTTGGCAGGATTTGTTGATTGGACTAGTGGCAGCATTTACTGGCACTCTCAAGAATTAATGCCTGACCACTTGCAGCAAATATGTGGGTTAGTATTTCAGTTTCCTGAGCGTCATTTTTGTGGAAGTACAATTTTAGAAGAATTAAGACTAGGGCATATTGATCTGGATGGCGATCGCATACAGGGAGCATTAAGTTCTGTCGGCTTAAGCCATCTCAGTCCCAGTACCTCGCCACAGTCTCTAAGTGGTGGTCAGCAGAGACGATTAGCACTTGCGGTGCAGTTAATTCGTCAACCTAGTTTGTTATTGCTTGATGAGCCTACCGCAGGCTTAGACTGGTCAATGCGTAAGCAAATCCTTGGCATTCTGCAAGAACTTAAAAAAAATTGGACAATTCTCGTTGTCACCCATGATCCTGAAGAGCTTGACTCAATGGCGGATCAAACTTGGACTATTTCCCATGGCAAGATATAAGAAGAGCAGGTTGCGACGCTTCGCGTCGCAACCTGCTCTAGTAACAATTCCCAAAAGTGTGACGACACTTTTGGGAATTAAAAACTAAACCCAGTAAAGGTTTTAAAAAACAAAATGGCTACGCCATTTTGTTTTTTAGGATAAACTACGCTAAGAAGCCTGTGGAATTCTTAAATGACTGATAGTAATGACAGTTTAATTGTCAAGCCAAAAAAATCTGGACTAGCGCCACTAATTCTCACATTGGTGGAATTGTTGCGTCAGTTAATGGAAGCCCAAGTAATTCGACGGATGGATGCTGAAAAGTTAACTGAATCGGAAATCGAGAAAGCTGCCGATAGTTTACAAGCTTTAGAACAGCAGATTTTTAATCTTTGCGAAGTTCTCGATATTGATCCTGAAGACCTAAATCTTGATTTGGGAGAATTTGGCAAACTGCTACCTAGACGAGGCGCATATTATCCCGACAAATCCTCAAGTGAATCATCAATTTTGGAATTACTTGATCGCTTAATTAGTACAGGAATCGTTTTAGAAGGTGATGTGCAAATAGGTTTGGCTGATATTAACTTAATCGATCTCAAGTTGAAATTATTACTGACTTCAGGCGATAAATCTGCATCTCACTAACGTCATTGCATTGATTAATCGTAGGGGCAATTCATGAATTGCCCCTACGATTAATCAATGCTCCTGCTAGTTTAACTACTTCTTGAACTCGAATTAATGGAATATTATGCGATCGCGCCAACTTCGCACAGTCCTCATATTCTGGCTGAATCGTACAGAATCCATCGCGCCATGCAATTTTGACTCTCGCCTTACCATATTCTGTTTCGACTTCATGAATTTCCCGATAGAGAATTTTACGCTCCTGTAATCGATACCTAATGCCGAGAGTACTCGTTTCCTGAAACAGAATTTGCTCACAAATGGTTTGGCGATCGCAGGGGCAAATAACCGTAATTAATGTGCCAGTGCGAGATTTTTTCATGCTGATCGCTTGGGTATAAACATCTAACGCGCCATTTTTTAATAATTCTTCCATCGTATAGGCGATCGCCTGAGCAGTCATATCATCGACTTGAGTTTCTAAAACAGCGATCGTTTCGACTGTTTGAAAAGATTCACTCCCAAGGGAGTAAATCTTTTCAAGATTTACTCTTTTTTTTTCTTGCTTTTACCAACCCATAACCTTAGAGCATTAGGAATTTCTAAATCCTGTGTACCTGCACCCAGTCCCACTTTTTTGATTTTCATTAAGGGAACTTCGCCAAATTTTTCACTGAGAGTTACAGCAATCGCTGCCCCTGTAGGTGTGACTAATTCCTTACGAATACCATTGTCAAAAGTCGTTACCCCATGCATTTCCCATAATTTGAGCGTAGCAGGTGCTGGGACTGGCATTTTGCCATGATCGCAATTTACATAGCCACCACCCGCAGGCAAAGCTGAGCAATAGATTTTTTCAACTTCTAACCATGCAAATCCTGCACAGGTACAGACAATATCGATGATCGCATCGATTGCCCCCACTTCATGAAAATGTACCGCTTCAGGCGCAATACCATGTACTGCTCCTTCCGCGATCGCGAGTTCTTTAAATGTTGCTAAACTCCAAGTCTCAACCTGTTTGGGTAATTTAGCATTACGGATAATCTTCTCAATATCAGGTAAGTGGCGATGCACTGGATGAGAATTCACTGGATGGGAATGCTCTTGATGAGAATCATGACTATGTGCTTCATGGCTATGGGAATGAATATGATCAGCATGAAAATGAGCTTGTTTAGGCTCGACAATGGGTGGCTCAACGCCACTATAGTTGAGTAATTCGACATGCATTTTTGTAGCTTCGATACCACCTCGATGAACAGATTCTGTCCATAACTTAACTTCGCGATCAAGTCCTAATTTATATACAATATCTTGTAAATACTCTAACGGTACACCCGCACTCACCAACGCACCTAAGCACATATCACCCGCGATTCCTGTTGGGCAATCCAAATATGCAACGCTTCCCATGCTGATCCCTATAGAATTTATAAACAATGACTTGTCACTGAATCCTAGCATTTCAAAACCCAAAAAGCTTGAGGAGGCGCAAAGCGCTTCCTCAAGCTTTTTGGGTTTTATGTAAACAGCAAGCGCTTTGCGCTGCCTCTAATCTAGCAGCATTATTTCTGAGAAAAGCCTATTACTCCTTGAAGATTTGCGCCTGTCCAAATAGTGCTTTCAATAACTACATCAGTTAAATTAGCATTAGCCAGATTTGCACTTTCTAAATTAGTTCCAATTAAGACCGCACCACTCAAATCTGCACCACCAAAGTATGCATTTTGAAGGTTCGCGATCGCAAAATTTGCTTTTTTAAGAATTGCCATACTCAGATCCACTTCCTGCATTTCTGCATGACGAAATTTCGTTTCGATACAAGTTGTCTGTGACAAAATAGCCCTATACATATAGGTTTGACTTAAATCAGCATCACTGAGATTAGCTTTGGTAAAATTAGCCATGCTCAGAGAAGCATCATTCAAAAATGTATTACATAGAGATGCTCCAACTAGTTGCGCTCCACTTAAAATCGCGCCGCCTAAGTTTGCGTTGTTCAAAATTGCATTATTTAAAATTGCCTCACTAAAATTTGCCATCAGACATCCCGCCATACTGATATCGGCAAAATCAAGGGATGCTCCGCATAAATTTGCACGGGTTAATAATGCTCCTCTCAATTTGGCTCGATTTAGCGTTGCCTTACTGAAGTTCACATTACTTAAGTTTGCACTACTAAAATCAGTATTTTGAAGATTTGCACCACTGAAATTTGCACCACTGAGATTTGCTTTTTTGAAACTTTCGCCACTGAGATTAACGCCGCGTAAGTCCGCACCACTGAGATTAGCAACTCCAAGATTTATACCTCTCAGTTCTAGCGATCGCAGATCCGTACCAGTGAGATTAACATCTTGAAGATTTGCTTGCCCAAAATTGACCTGATGCAAAATTGCGCCACTTAAATTGGCTCCCTTCAAATTGGTATTTACAAAGGCAGTTTCACTTAAATTTGCACCCGATAGATCCGCTTGAGTTAAATCAGCCTTACTAAAGTTGGCTTTACTTAAGTTTGCTTGTGACAGATTTGCACCGACCAGCTTCAACCCAGATAAGTCCGCTTTTTGCAGATCGATCTCATCAGGCTGAGTTTTTTCGCGCCAAGTATTCCAACGCTCAGCACCGTCTTTAATATGTCGAACAATCTTTAGATCAGCCAAGATGATTTAATTACTCAAATTGATGTTTGGAGATGCTTCTAATTTAAGCTGTTTTATTAAATAAATCTACACAAGCTAAATGGCTGAGTCGATCGCAGTTTTGGCATTGCGTTGCCAGCGATCGTGTTTAATCCTTCTCAAAGCTGAACCTGTAAAATTTTGATCCCATTCCTCTTCCGTCATGTTTGCTAGATCTTCCAATCGGGGATCAACATTGTGGGGAAAAGGCTGAAAATCTGACTCAAGAGTTTCTTGGGCAAAACGCTGATTCCAAGGGCAAACATCTTGGCAAATGTCACAGCCGGCCACCCAGTTTTGTAAATTAGTGGCGATCGCTTCGGGAATTTGTGCGGCTTTATTTTCAATCGTATGAAAAGCAATACAGCGATTGGCATCGACCACAAAGGGCTGTGCGATCGCCCCTGTTGGACAAGCATCAATGCAGCGCGTACAAGTACCGCAATGATCGGTGTGTGGGTGATCAGGTTCTAATTCTAGGTTAGTTAACACTTCTCCCAAAAATAACCAAGAACCATAGTCCCGCGTAATCACATTGCTATGCTTGCCAATCCAACCGATCCCCGCTCTCTGAGCAAAGGCTTTTTCCGCGATTGGGCCAGTATCCACATAATAACGAGTTTGAATATTCTCCCCTTGAGTATTTAACCAAGTTACCAAAGCTTTGAGCTTCTTGGTTAAAACCTTGTGGTAGTCTCGTCCCCAACCATAGCGGGAAATCTTACCAACGGTGCGATCGATTGAATGCTGGTGAGGTGTGTAGTAATTTAGCGCTACACAAATTACTGACTTTACCCCCGTCATCACCTGCGTAATATCCTGACGCTTAGGATTGGTCATCCAATCCATATCCGCTTGATATCCTAGTTCTAGCCATTGCTGCAAGCGTTCCGCCTCAATCCCAGACTCCGCCTTGGCTATTCCAACTTTACTAAAACCAAGGGCGATCGCTTTTTGTTGGATCGCTAATTTAATTGCTGCCTGCGATAAATTTTCCATAATGCAAACATTATAGGCAGAGCTTCGCCCTGCCTATAATGTTTGCAGCTAACCACCACCTAACCAGCCAAAAAATCCACCTTTCTTATCATTCTTGGCTTTCGGATCTGGTTTCGCTCCATTAGTACCAGTACCGCCAGAATTTGTACCACTTACTTGGTCAATATACTGCTTGGCTATAGGTTCATCAGGATTCAGTTTTAACGCTTGCTGAAAACTCACTTTCGCCATGCCTGATAATTTTTGATTCATATAGACAAATCCCAACAAAGCATGGCATTTACTATTGTTGCAATCAATTTGGATCGCACTACGCAGTTCCTTCAAAGCCGAAGCCCATAATTTTTGATTGATGTAGCTTTCAGCTTGGCGAATATATTGATTAAGTGAACCATTAGCAGCATTATTTGTGCTGCTAGCTTGGCTGGCATTACTAGCTTGATAAGTATTTTTTGCGGAATTATTAGCCGTAGTATTACCCGTGTTGGCATTACGCAATGGTGCTTGAGACTCACTCCGCATTTGATAACTGCTGCCAGCACTATTGGGATAAGCTGAACTTGTTCTATTAACCCCTGTAATTCCCGTAGTGCCAGTTTGAATGGTGGTGTTATCATCACTGGTAGACTTCGCAGGAGTCGTATAGGAAGAACTTACATTCGGTGTACTTGGGGCGTGTCTGTAACCCTCTTGCAGCAGAATATGCACTAAATTCAGTTCACTTAATAAGCCAATGTGTTCTAAGGCTCGGTCTAGATCTTGATACTGAACTTTGGCTATTTCATTAATTGTTTGCTCATAATTGACATCCTGTGAAGAAATCAAATACTTTTTGGCAATGTCTGACTGTGGTGAAAATTTTTGATTACGTTTCATTAAGCGTTTGCCCAGCAGTTTGAGAATTGCTGAATATTCTGTCCGCTCTCGTTCTTGGGACAGTACATTGTAGGCAGGATTAACTAACTTGGATAGGTATTGAGTAGCTACTTGCTTCTCGGAATGCGATCGCCCGTGAATATCAGGATGCAAGCATTTGGCGATTAAAAGATATCGTCTACGCACAAGGGAAGATTCGGCTGTTATCGGTAGACCCAACACAGCATAGTAATCATTAAAGTCATATTGACCGATGCCACGATCTATACGAAATGTTTTTGGGTTTTCCACTATCTATCCTCTGCGTTGCGCTACCCAAATAATATCTTTCAGATTTTAAAAGATTCTAAACTAGATAAGTAATAATAGCTTACCCACCACTAGTACAAGTACGATCCCAATAATCACATATTTTCTACAGATAAGACAGTGAAAATTCAGAAATTAGATTCGGTTCTTAAATGCAACTAGATCCACGAAAAGCATTGATCTGTCTAACTTTTAGGATAACTATAAGCTTGATAAAACTTGTTTGGCTGTTTGAATTTGATCGCTGCTAAATCCTGCTTCGTTAAGAAAGTTTAAAAATTCAGGATTACGATATCGAGGATCAACAGCGATCGCATCGCGAAAAGTTTTTTTGGCACTGGGCTGATCACCTGATGTCCATTGCGCGATCGCCCTAGCCACAAAAGGATGGGGATTATTGGGTTCAAGTTCGATCGCTTTTTGAGCATAGGCGATCGCCAGATCATATTGGTTTAAGCGTTGATAAGCCAGACTGAGATTGTAATGGGCGATTTCGTTGTCGGCTTTCAAGATCGCCGCCCAGCTATGCAGAACCACAGATTGAGGTAAATCGCCACGCACTAAGTAAACGATGCCGATCGCATTAAAAGCTTGTAGTGATGTTGGCGACAAATAAATTGCTTCCCAAAGTGATGTGGCGGCTGCCTCATCTTTTTTAGCGAGATGCTGTGTCCAGCCGAGGATGATCCTGCCATCAAGATTTTGAGGATCGAGGGTGACTGACTTTTGCAAAGCGGCGATCGCCTCATCAAATCGTTCTTGCTGACGATAGGCAAGCCCCATCTGACGATACTCATCGGCGGCGCGTTTATCGGTTGGGTTTAATTTGGGAGACTGCGATAAATTTGTTTTAGGATTGGCAGCGATCGCAGGTAATCCTGACATGATGCTTGTGAGTATTAAGCACAAATTCAAACAACCCAATATTTTTAGCGATCGTTTCAAGGCAAATTTCCTGTTGGTTACAAAAAAAACTCGCATTGCGAGCTTTTTTGTATTTTATGTTAATTATGTAAAAGGCTGACAGAGCGAACCTTTTGTATTTTATTTGCTTGCGGTCAGTTGACGATAGGCCCTTGAAACTAGTTTGTCGTCTACAAAGGTGACATTCATGCTCAAGTCTGAACCTGCCCAGCTAACTACCACAGCGCGATCGCCAAAATTATGGTCGATCCCCAAGGGTTTACCTTCACTGCCCAAGATACTTGCTACTTGGTCGTAACGCATCCCCTTCCCTAAACAAATATAATTTTTCAGAGACACAGCAGGATTGCCACAACGATACTGGACATCGGTTATGTTGGTGTCGTGATGACGATTGGGCATGAGTGCAAGATTAATGCTTGGACCTGATAAAGCTTCGGTCAACCAATATAGAGCAATCAGCATTACTCCCAAAATCAGGATATCTTCAATGACTGCACGAAACAAGTTTCGTTGATGGCGGCGTTTGATTTGCTGAGTTTTTTCCTTTGTCCAAGTTTCCCAAGGGAAAGTATCAACCCATTGAATCGTGTCATTAAACTTAGTGATCGCATTAATTCGCACTGCATCCAATGCACCTCTAGGATCGCGAATTGTAATACGGCTGGCTGTGCGTGCTGCTTGGAGCGTTTTGGGATCAGCTAACCAGCCACGAAAACGGCGTACAATATTACCAACTTTCGATTTGCCTTTAGCTAGAGAACTTGCTTGCACATTCCGTACAGGTGTTTTTCTAGCATCATTACGCGCAAGGGCATTTTGCGGTAAAGGTGCAGGTGCAGCGATCAATCGAATGTCGCGTCCTTGTGTTAAAAATGGTACTGCTTCCCCTATTACATAAAATTCCCATTCAATGCGCCGCACCCCAATTAATTGTAGGCGATTGAAATATCGATCAATATTTTGTGTAAATTCGTTTAGGCGATCGCGATCGATATCAGAAGCTATCAGGGTAAAAGCAATGGATAGAACTTGCTGCTCAAACTTAAATTCTGTTTGCTCAGCAGCCACTAGATCCATATAATCGGAAGCAAGACTCGTCAGAACATGCTGCAATTTCTGCCAAGCCTGTCTATCTTCAAGATTTAATCGCACTGCTTTCATGATTTATCCTCATCTTAGACCTTAACTAGGTCCCATCGTCTTTGGCAACTTTTTGAGTATGGCTGCCCTGTTTTGTAACAAGCATGATGTTACCCAAACCCATGTATTTTTTTAACATGCTTAAAAAAGATCGTGATATGTATAGCAATGCAAGTTTTGCTTAGGATACGAAACCCCAAAAGAGCAATGGCGGCGCGAAGCGCCGCCATTGCTCTTTTAGGGTTTCGTATAGCAGTTCAAAAAAACAAAAGATGAGGGACGACACTGAGCGTCGTCTCTCATCTTTTACTTTGCAGGTTATTGATTATGCTCAATAAACTCTTCTATTGCTTCTTTAGCTTCTCTAAGCCCTGTTCCCGTTTCTTCTCGGTAGAGCTTGATGGCTTCTAGCTTTCTATAGGGATCAAGAGCCACTTGCTTGACTCGATCCGAGAGTTGAGAAGGAACTTCAATTTCCATGCGATTTAATAGCAAGCTTAAAGAAAGATCCATTCGTTTTATCTTTTTCTCAAGTTGCTTAATGCTTGATTGGAGACTAAAGGTAATCAACACAATCGTGAAGAGACAAGTATAAATAACCGCATCTGTTACCGTCATCATAAAATTAAGCTCTAGCTTTGGAGCTTTACACCAAATAATAGCAATTCTAATAATAGAAATCTTACAGTGCATCGCTCTCAAACCAAGAGATTTTTGAAAAGTGTTGCAAAGCAACACTTTTCAAAAATCTCTTTTTATAAACCACTAATGGCTCGTTCAAGGTTAGCGCGAGACTGGTTGTAGCCAATGATTGCTTGTACGCGGTTGACATCAGCAGTAGTGAGTGCTGCCTCGGCAGTAATTACCTCAAGTTGTGTGCCGACTCCTGCGTCAAGGCGGAGACGAGCTAAACGTAAGGCTTCTTCTGCTTGTTGGACAGCTTTAGTTGCTGTGTCAATTTGTTGAAGGCGCGATCGCTGATTGATGTATGACTCTTCTACGTCATAACGAGCTTGGCGAGCATCTTGCTCAAAACGAGTTTCGGCAATAGCTTGATCGGCTTTAAATTGATTTACTTGCGCGGCGGCTTTACCTCCATCATAGAGATTCCAATTTAGGCTTGCTCCTATTTGGTAACCAACGCCTACACCACTACCACTGGTAAATTCAGCAGCAGTATTAAAGTTCCCAAATACATTAACTTGAGGTCCTAATTGTGCTAGGGAGCTATTAGCGCGATCACGGGCTACTTCACGCTCTAATTTGCGAATATCTAGCTCAGCACGGTTCCTTACTGCTAGTAAGATTGTTTCTTCTATTGGTAACTTCCATTCAGGTACAGGTGCAATTTTATCGGCAGCCGTAATCTCAACGATCGCAGGGTAATTTAGTTGACGAGATAACTCGCGTCTGGCTACCAACTGAGCCGCTTCGGCATTGAGTAAATCTTGCTTAGCATTAGCAAGTTGCACTTCAGATTGCAATACATCAAATTTTGTGCCAACACCTGCTCTTTCTCTAGCTTTGGTATCTTTTAAGCTTCTTTCAGCATTTTCAACAGCTTTGCGTTGAATCCGAATGGTTTCATCGGTATTTTGCAAGTTGTAATAGCCTGTAACAATACTGAGGCGAATATTTTGTCTGATCCGACTGAGATCTGCTTCAGCGATGCGTAAGTTGTTTTCTGCGATCCGAATGGCCGCATCCTTAGCCCCTGAATCAAAAATATTGTAGTCAACTCCGATAGTGCCAGTGAGTGGATTACTAGTGGTTTTACCTAGTGGCGTATTGTTGTTAATACTATTTAGACGCGCTTGGGCTGAATCGCTATAACTGTATTGCACTGAGCCTGAAACCGTGGGTGATCGCAAGGTTTCGGCTTCTTGTAAGACTGCACGAGCGCGATCAATTGCAATTCTGGCTCGAATTGCATCAGAATTAGTCTTTTCAACTAAGTCCAGAAGTTCGGTGAGGGAGACAGGTTTGGTGCTGTCTAGCTTGACTTGACTAGGGGTAGTAGGTACAACTAGTGTCTGTGCAGGATCGAGTTGCCCTGAATTAGACGCGGCAGCGCTAGGAATCACTCTGGCAGGTTCGGTCGAAGAACTGACTTTTTCAGGTTGCGATCGCAGGCTATCTTGCAGGATAGTTGACTCTGAAGCAGGTAATTTTGACTCGTCTGGAGGTGCGACTTTGGGTAAAGCCGCGATCATTAACTGGATATCTTGGAGGATCGGTTGCTGATTACTGACTAATCCAGTATTTGCCGTATTAATTTTCAGGCTATCCACTTTTGCTGGGATCTTCACTTCTGAAGCGATCAATGAAGTGTGTGTGATTGTAGCATCAGGCTCTAGGACGACCTTTGTATAAGGTGTCATGGGCATGGTAAATTCTTGAGCATTGGCTGTCCAAGCTGGAATCAGAAGCGATAAACTCGCACCAAGCGTCAACCAACTGGAAGAAATTCGCATAATTCAGTCCGTCACTCCTCGCATTAAAATAGCAACCAACATACCTTAGTCAAAGCATCTTCTGATAGCTCCTACATCACAATCATCATGCTATCGGGTAAAGATGTTTGTATCTGTATGTTTGCATAACAGATTGTAGTATAAACCTAGAAATTTAGAGATATTACCCACAAAAGTCTCTAGATTTTGATTACAAAATTTGATTGCAAAAAATGATGTTTGGGCTTGTATAGCAAGGCTATTGTTAAACCCCAAAGAGTAATGGCGGCGCGAAGCGCCGCCATTACTCTTTGGGGTTTTGGTTTGTCCTAGCTAACTCAAGTCTTACTATAGTGCGGTATAAGCAGCACATACCAAAACTGCTTTGATAGGAAAACAGTAATTCACGCCCCTTCTGCTTTCTAAGCTTTAATATTAGGTATAACGTCGCGACAAATTTTACAGACTGTATCTAAAATGAATATTCTCCCATCAGTAACCGCTCCGCAAACTTGGCATGGTGATGCCCTTGCGATCGCTGTTTTTGCTAGTCCACAAGCTAGTAATGAGCAAGCTGACAACTCAGCAAAAAAAGCTTTACAACTATCTCAACCATTAAAAAACTTGGATATTCAGGTTTTAGCTTGTACCTTAACGGATTTGATTACTGAGTCAGAATTTACGGGAGAAATTGGGGCTTCGGTCAGTGGGCGAGTGGGTATTGACTATGCCATCCGTAAGGTGATTTTGATCGGATTGGGTGATCCAGCTAAAGCTAATCCAGATATCTGGCGTAAAGCTGCGGCAACTGCCGTGAAATTTGCCAATAAGGAGAAGGTAAAAAAATTAGCTCTAGCTTTTCCTGTCTATAACCAAGATGTGAGTTTAACGGCTCAAGCGATCGCAGAAGGTGTGTTACTTGCAGCGCATCAAGACAAACGGTTTAAATCCAAAAATGCTAACCCCCAGTTCCTCGATCAAGTTGAGATTTTAGAAACTGATCCTGAATTAGCAAGCCCTGCGATCGCTAAGGCGCAGCAGATTGTCGATGGTGTGATTTTGGCAAGAGAATTAGTATCAGCGCCTGCAAATATTGTGACCCCGATTACGCTTGCGGAAACTGCGATCGAGATCGCTAATGAGTCAGATTATTTCACTGTCAAGATTCTTGAACAAGCCGATTGCGAAGCTCTGGGCATGGGTGCATTCCTCAGTGTGGCCAGAGCCTCTGATATTCCACCGAAGTTCATTCACCTCACCTACAGCAACGGCGCACCTAAACGCAAATTGGCGATCGTCGGCAAGGGCTTAACCTTTGACTCTGGTGGTCTGAATCTGAAAACGGGTGTGGGTAGTAGCATCGAACTAATGAAAACTGATATGGGCGGCTCGGCAGCCGCGCTCGGAGCAGCTAAGGTGATCGCTAAACTCCAACCCACTGATATCGAGGTGCATTTCATCGTGGCTACTTGCGAAAATATGGTCAATGGTAGTGCGATGCGTCCGGGGGATATCCTTACTGCTTCCAATGGCAAAACTATTGAGGTGAATAATACTGATGCCGAAGGTCGTTTGACCCTTGCGGATGCTCTGGTCTATGCCGATAAATTGGGTGTGGATGCGATCGTTGATCTGGCGACCCTGACTGGTGCTTGTGTAGTTGCTCTAGGCGAAGATATTGCAGGGATGTGGTCGATTGATGATGCTTGGGCTGAGGCGATCGCCAAAGCGGCAAAAGATGCTGGCGAGAAATTCTGGCGTATGCCTCTTGAAGAACCCTATTTTGATCAGTTGAAGTCAGTGGTTGCTGATTTTAAAAATACAGGTTCGCGTGCTGGTGGTGCAATTACAGGGGCTTTATTCCTGAAGCAATTTGTGGAAAAAACAACGGCATGGGCGCACCTTGATGTGGCGGGTCCAGTCTGGACTGAGCGTGAGTCGGGTTACAACAATGCTGGAGGTACTGGTTTTGCGGTGCGAACCTTAGTGAATCTAATCCTTAATTAACTTGAGTTCAGGACAGCAATTCTCATTATGAAACCGATTTTGGTGTTTCCAGCACCGAAATCGGTTTTTTGACTCCCTGCCTTTTTATAGCAATATAACCTACATTCCGCTCGTAATGGAAGGGTAAAATAATTACCGAAAATCAAAATCATCGAAAATCAAAAAAGAGGAGGTAAATATTAATACAGAGATGAAAGTATCGAATCTAGACCATCTAGGGATCGTGGCAGGG
>NZ_NDHW01000110.1 GCF_002251945.1 Pseudanabaena sp. SR411 | reverse complement strand
AAGGTCAACAAAGACAACCCTAATACCTAATCCTAAATATTCTCCTTTTCATTCTCTTGGATTTGCTCAGTTCTCCATTCTCTGGGTTGCTTCTTCCTGCTCTTTTTCTGATTTTCTTAATCAACTTAGTCTAGACTCCAGTAAGGGTAAGGGAATTGGTATTAGTTCAGCTAGTCTAATAGTCCGAATCAATGGCATTCCCTGATCTCGGCAAATGGAAATTATCACCATTCTCTCGGTCGAGTCTGCTTCTGGCAATATTTCAAGGCACAGCTTTAGTCTATCTTGATCTAGGTCGGTTGCTGGATTAGTCATGGCGTTTTCGCTAATGGACATATGTTTTTCTCCATCAGCACGGGCGCTAGCCTTATTTAATTTTCTGTCGATTTATCTCGCCGTAAGTGCTATCAATCCCCTATCAATAGCACTTACCAAGTCACTTTAAGCAACTCCATAGTCTGTGTATGGACGCTTATAAGGTGGTTGCAATCCCAACACAATGTCTTGTCTCGATACTCCCATTGCTATCAATTCTTCCGCAGGATTTTGGTCTGTTAAGTTCTGTTGTAGCCATATCTTGCCGTCTTTAATATCAAAATGCATTACACATCGATATACTCGGTTCAGTTCTTKCCARCCGATATTCAACCATTGATAATGATCTCTCTCTACATCAAAGATTAACTGKACTTCTACCTCTTCATTGGATATATCTCCRCTCACGTACTGAGTCAATAACTTTTGGATATACTCGCGGTATTTGCTTACTTTATCCATTTCACAATCTCCTCATTTAYTGGGTTATATACAACTAGCAAAATCTGATAGCGTTGTACAGCAGTTTGCGTAAACTCTAGTTGAAAAAATGTCTGATATACGTCCAATGGTACTGCTAAATACAGTGTTCTACTTGGTTCGTTTGCTTCGATCGCTAGCCGATAACTCAAGAATTGTCCCATTGCTGAGTAAAAATCGGTAATTGCTGATGGGTTTAAGAAGCTTTTGATCTCGACTGCTATTTTTTCTCCTAGTCTCTCTGCGGCGACWATTTTCTCTGCTCCTAAATCTACTTGAAAGTTCACATCCCCAAATTTGAATTTCAAAGGGTCATCTGTTATTACCCATTGTTCTTTTTGCAGTGCTTTTTTAACGGCTTCATGGAACAGATCTCTTGCTGACATAAGTTTAAGGATTTAGTAGTTCTTCAAGTAACGCAGCAATAAAACAAAAAATTATGAGACTTAGAGACTTAATATTTTCACTTAATTTTACTAAGTTTATACTAATTCAGCATTATTTCTTGTATGATGAAATGAATAAATATACAGAAACCATCGATCGTATATGTCTTACACGGCTGAAATAAGCAGAACTAACCCATCTTGCTTTTTATTTTTAATCGATCAATCAGGATCAATGGCTGACACCTTTGGGGCGGGAGAATCTAGCAAATCCAAGGCTGATGCAGTTGCTGATGCTATTAACAACCTCTTGCGTAATCTAACAATCAAGTGCGCTAAAGGGGAAGGAATTCGTGACTACTATGAAGTAGGGGTTATTGGCTACGGTAGCTCAGTTGGTAGCGCTTTCAAAGGCGAACTAGCAGGTCAAGGTTTTGTGCCAATTAGCCAAGTTGCAAATAATCCTTTCCGCGTAGAAGAGCGTATTAAAAAGATTGACGATGGTGCAGGTGGACTTGTTGATCAAAAAGTACGATTTCCTGTGTGGTTTGAGTCTTCAGCAGGTGGTGGGACACCAATGTGCCAAGCTTTAAACTTGGCAAGAGGTTCATTAACTGATTGGCTAAATCAGCACCCAAGTAGTTTTCCGCCAATCGTGATAAACATTACTGATGGTGAATCCAATGATGGAGATCCTACCAGTGAAGCAGAGGCAATTAGAGAACTTTCGAGTGATGATGGTAACGTCTTGCTTTTCAATCTGCATCTTTCTAGCCAGCGCACTAAGCCAGTAGAATTCCCAGACAGTGTTGAAACCTTACCTGATGAATATGCGAAGCTTCTTTTTAGTTTATCTAGTCTCCTACCTGCGTATATGCAAGACTTTGCTAGACAAGAAAATTATTCAGTTTCAGAGAAGACACGCGGCTTTGTTTTCAATGCTGATATCGTTTCAGTAATTCGATTCTTAGACATTGGAACTCGCCCTAGTAATCTTCGTTAAATTGATATGAAACCTGTAGTATCTAAATTTACAGCGCCTAAAGATGGCAACTCCAAAACAGAAAATGAAGACTCGTACACTATCTCACCTGAGCCATCAAGGACAGATGGAGCATACTGCTATGCAGTTACAGACGGTGCTACAGAGTCTTCTTTTGCAAGAGAATGGGCTAGGGAACTTGCCATAGCTTACCGCAAAGGAAAGCTATGTAATAAAGCAGCATTCATCACGGAAAACCTCTTAAAAATACAGAAAAATTGGCAACAAGAAATTGACAGCAAGGAAAGTTCTCTTCCTTGGTACGCTTTAGAGAAAGCACAAAGTGGAGCATTTTCATCTTTGATAGGACTGAAAATCTATAAACAAGGAACATGGGAAGCTATTGCAGTAGGGGATAGTTGTCTATTCCAAATTAGACGAGATCAACTAATAACAAAGTTACCAATAGAACATTCCACAGAATTTAATAATCGTCCTTTTTTAATCTCAAGTCTTAATTCTAAAAATTCTCAACTTGCTCAAAATACTAAATTTTTGGAGAATAAATGGGAAGTTGGCGACTCCTTTTATCTAATGTCCGATGCTATTGCTTGTTGGTTCTTGCAACAAGACGAACTTGGTAAAAAGCCTTGGGAAAGAATTGGAATTGCTGGAGAAGACAGACGACAAGAAAGAAAAATGAAAGAACTTTTTCTGCAAAATATAATTGACGAACTGAGAGAAAACAAACAAATTCGTAATGATGACGTTACTTTAATTATTATTACCTTGGAGAGTTAAGAAGGTATATGTCCATACCAACTCTAGCCGAATATCAGGATGCAATTCAAAATCCATCTTTTTGCTTTGCAGATTCAGAGCTAAAAAATGGACAACCACAGCTTAATAATTTAGGATTACCCCTTCCCATTACTGGCGGTTTTGCAAGCGTATATCAAATTACTAATGGTTCTAACAAGTGGGCTATTCGTTGTTTTTTACGCGAGTATGCTGATCAACAAAGTCGATATGAGAAGATCCATAAGTTTTTAAGATCTATCTCATCACCATATCTCATTGATTTTAACTATCAGCCTCAAGGAATCAGAGTCCAAGGGAAGTGGCTACCAATTTTAAAAATGCAATGGCTTGAAGGTCAGTCATTAAACACTTACATTAAATCAATACTGAATAACCAAGCAGCTTTACAAAGACTTGCAGACGACTGGACTACGTTAGTTAAAAGCTTAAAATCTATTGGCATAGCTCATGGAGACTTACAGCATGGTAACATTTTAGTCTGCAATGGAAAACTCAAATTAATTGATTATGATGGAATGTTTGTGCCTACATTAGCTGGTCAAGGCAGTCATGAAACAGGACATCCTTCTTATCAACATCCACAAAGAAGTGGGAAAGATTTTAATGCAGAAATTGATAACTTTGCAGCACTTGCAATCCATACGGCTATTCTGGCGGTGAAGTGTGAATCAAATCTCTGGTGGCAATTTAATAATGATGACAATATGCTCTTCAGCCGAGAAGATTTTGCTAATCCTTCTCAGTCACAAGTTTTTGCTATGCTTTGCCGACTACCTGACAGGGAAATAGTCAGACGAGTAATGGCACTTCAGCAAGCCTGTACTGATCCAGTCAGTAAAGTTCCAGATATTGATATCACAAAATTCAAATCAAATACTCCTGATTGGGTAATTGATCAGATGCTAATTTCTGTGCAAGAAAATGCAAAAATTAGGGCAAATAGATTTGCATTTTCATTTAAGATGCTCTGGAAACGCCCTGGTATGGGATATGTAAAGAAACTAAAGCAAGTACCTGTTTATCAAACTAAAACTCGAACTGTAACCAAAACAAGAACTGTTACAAGACCCAGAATGGTTACTAAAACTAGAATGGTTCAGAAAACAAGAACTGTTAAAAAAAGAAAAGCTCATATTCCATTTTTTCTGCTTGACGATCTTTTTGGACATTACTATGTTGATGAAATAGAGACTTACTATGTTTCAGAAGAGTATAAAGAATCAGAACTACGCCAAGAAACAGAGCAATATCAGGATACAGAAACCTATACTGAACAGGTTGGTAGCCGTAGTGTTGAGGAGAGAATAAGTCAGTATATTTCTGGTCACGAAAAAAGTGTAAAATCTGTTGCCTTTTCAGATGATGGCAGCCTTTTGATATCTGGAAGCTATGATAACTCTGGCTTAATATGGAAATGTGAGACGGGCAAAATAAAAGCAAATTTAAGTTTTCATAGCCAAAAGATAACGGGATCGGCAACTGTAGGGAAATATTGCTTTGCTACATCATCATGGGATAAGACTATTCAGATTTGGAGTAATTCTGGACAGAAAATAAGAACTTTAAGAATAGATATTAACTCTCGTTTTTACGCAATTGCTTCAAATGCTGATGGTACTCAAATCGCTGGCGGACTTGGACAAAAACAAGTTCGGCTGTGGGATGTTAGTTCAGGTAACGAAATTCACTGTTTTAAAGGACACACGCGAAAAGTTCTCTCTGTAGCATTTTCACCCGACGCTAATTTCATTGTGTCTGGTTCATCAGATCTTAGCATTAGAGTTTGGAATATCAGACAAAAAGAGTGTAAGTTCGTTCTCTATGGTCATACTGATGAAGTAAATATTGTTGCAGTATCACCTGATGGAAAATTAATTGCTTCTGGTGGGAACGATGGCACAGTTTTCATATGGAATGCAAAAACAGGTAATCAACTAATGAAAATCAATGCCAAAGCTTCAGAAGTTTATGCCCTAGTTTTTTCGCCTGATAGCCAGTATGTAATTTCTGGTGGTTCTGATCATATAATCCGATGCTGGGATGTTAACTCTGGAAGAGAAATTGGTCATTTAGACGGTCACTCAGATTCAATTAGAGGACTAGCAATTTCTACAGATGGCACAAAACTTGCATCTTGTGGAGATGATCAATTAGTCATATTGTGGACTCTGAAATAAACTACTCTAAAGATTGAGCATTCAAAAATTGTTCGCTCATCTGTTGGTGGATGGCAATCCAGATTTTGTTTTCGGGTTTGATGGCACTGTCTTCGAGTCGGTTGGGTTGGCGATCGTACAGGCGGTGATAGGTTTCGCTGACAAAGGTTTCAAAGTTGTAGATTTTGTGATCGCCTTCTTTGATGACTTCACTTAGTCTGGATGATTTTTCTTTGAAGTCGGTAACATATAGTTCTGTCCATTTGGGGATTAGATACACTAATGGTTCTTGCATTTTGGTTTTCCATAAAATTAGAGAGCAGGTAGTCTGCTCTCTTTTGGTTGATTTAATTGGATTCTATGCGCCGTACATGATTTCGCTGACTTTGGCGAGTAATGGTTTCTTCTTGGCTTCGATTTCGGCGATCGCTTGTTGAGCTTTCTTTGCCTTGTGTGGATGTTGGGCAATCAGGCTTTGCAGTCTGTCAATCATGTTTCGCATATCGGACAATACTCCAGACCCTTCAGTTGCCCAATCGTCTTGCTGTTTCTTGGTGCCATAGATGGGACAGTTACCTAAGTCTGAAAGCTTTTCGGTGATGGCAGCGAGGATTTCTTGGGCTTGGATGTTCACGGGATTGCCTACTTTGGCAACGATTTTTCTGATCAGTGTCTGCTCTCTAGGATGATTCCAGATTACATGGTTGAGAATCTCGAAGCTGTCTTCGCTTACTTCGATTTCTTCTTGCAGATAGGCATATGCTTTGAGAATGGTGACAATCTGCACGTATTTTCTGGTGCTGACGATGTAGTTTTCTTTCTTTAGTTCTCGTTGCAGGTCGATCAGGGAGTCAATCACTGGGGCAGAAAATGTCACGTTTTTCACATCGGTTTGCATTTGCTCTAGTTCGGCTAGGCTCAGCATGGTGGTGATTTTGGGTGAGTAGATGTTGCCAGTCTTGCGAAGCAGCAGTATTCGCAGATCTTCATCGCCCAAGTAATCCACCATGTACCGCAGGCTCAGCCGATCCCAAAATGCTCCATCTTCTTCTCCATCTAGGAGTTCGTTGGAGCAGCCAATCATGGTGATTAATGGAGCCTGGAGTTTGGTTTTGCCGTTGAGAAATTCTCGTTCATTCATTAGTCCTAGTGCGGAGTTACGAACAATGCTATTTGCTTTGCCGATTTCATCCATGAGCGCTAGGTGCGCTTCGGGTAACATGGCTTCGGTGTCGCGCACGAATTTACCTTTTTGCAGTTCGGCGAGGTCGGGTGCTCCTAACACTTCTTCGGCGACGGTAGTTTTGGTCATCAGGTAATGGAAGAAGGTGGTTCCTGTGATTGCATCGGAGACTGCCTTTGCGAGTTCAGTTTTGCCTGTGCCTGGTTTTCCTCCTAAGAAAATGTGCATTTTTGCCAGCAGTCCCACCATAATCAGGTCGATCGCTTCGCTACGGTCTAGGTAAACGTTTTGCAATTGTTCTCGCAGTTGTTGCAATTTCTCCAAAGGCGATTTATTGGTTACGGTCAATGCAGTGGTATGTCCATTGTTCTGGGCGATTTCGGTAGCTATCATTTTTCAGTTCCTCTTGATATTTGATATTGAATAGGGAGTAGCGCGTTGGCTACTCCCGAGATCCTTCGCTAGAAGCCGAGATCAAATAGGTTGTCTGGGTTCTCTTCTGTTGTTTCAGGAATTAGGCTGGTTTCAATGGAGTTGGTTTCTTCTGATTCACAGATACTTGCTTCTGCTTGATGGGATTGCGCTTCTGGACTTTCAACTACTGTATTTGTCGCAATTTCATCCAATACGTTCAGGCAACGTTGGCGCAGTTTGGCGAGTTTATCGGTCAGAGCATCGGAACGAAACTGCAATAGTTCAGACAGCATTTTGGTTTTGTCTTCGACTTCCCGATATACCTTGAGTTGGTTCTTCAGGGTGCTACCTTTGGTCTCTGATACTTTTTGAGGATCTAGCAGCTCGTCTAGGTAACTGGACATTGACTGCACTTCCTTTTCAAGAGATTGCCTCGCGATGATGTCCATATCACCAATACCTGCGATCGGCATCCAGCGGATGTTGTTTTCTTTGTGGATCAGGGGTAGCAGTTCTCGGAAGGCGGTTAATTCTAACCGATAGCTTCTTGCCACAAAGTATGTGCCACCTCGTTCTCGAAATGGCACTCCTGCTTTCTTCACAAATTCGGTCAGCATGGCACGGATTTCTTTGCTGGTGATTTCTTGGCTCCATGTGTACCATTTGTCGAAGGTGGTTCTGGCGATGTCGATCAGGGATTCATTGTCACTACTCCAGTCTTCTCGGTTCCAATTGCTCGTCTCGTTGCTTTTATCAAAGCTATAGGAGGCGAGTTGGCTATAGCGCAGCTTTTTGTCCTTCTCGTTTTTGTTCTCTAAGACAAATCCATAGACTAGTACGCCGTTATTGGAGATTTGGCGGATGAGAAGGTTTTGATTGCTCAGTTGGGTCTGGGTTTTGGTGCGGGCATTTTTGAATGCACTAAGTTTATTAGGAATTTCGGGGAGGTAGCTGAAGTCGAGATTGACTTGCTCGGCGGCAAGTTTCAGAGTGGCTTCACTTAGTCTGGTTTCGGCACTGATTGACCATGCAATTAGGTCGCCTAAATATTCGGCTCCTTTGTCAATCAATGCTTGCTGCGTGGCGATCATGGTGGCTGTGTTCATGGCTTTTATTTTTGACTGTTAGCTTTTGGCTTTTGGGGTGTTGTAGATTGAGGCTGAACTAAGCGGTAAGCGCTAATTGCTTCCTTTTTCTAAATTGGCGACGGAGTTGCTTGTGGATGCTTTTTGGGTACTTTTTTTCTGAATTATGCTGTTCTGGTTGGTCAGCGATCTCTAGTCGCAATCGTCCGCACAGGATGCTTTTGTATCTTTTGGTGGTCATATTTGACTCCATAACAAATTAGCCTCCTGATTTACATCAGGAGGCTTTTGGATGTTGCATATTGGGATTGGATTTAGTCTGGCTTATCTACGGCAAATTCTGCTTGCAGTCTGTTTTTGTTGACTTCATAGGCTTGTTTAGCGGTCAGGAATGGATGGGCGATCACATAGGAGCTAAAGCCGCCATCGGTGCGGATAAAGCAGACTACAACTTGGTTGTCAGGTTTATATTCCCTGATCTGTCTCTTCTCTTCCTTTTGGAATGGGTTGGGATATCCCGATTCTTTGGCAATGCGATCTGCTGTGGCTTGGCTTAGATAGCAGCCATAGCTTTCGGAGTTCAGCCATTTTTGATAGGGGCTGATGCCGATTTGCGATTCTTTCGATTTGCTGACATCAATGATGATCGCTCCTCTTCCTTCGCTTTCATAGCCGTGCCATGCTACTGCTAGCAGTAGTTCAAGGTTTACACGAATAAATTCCACATGGCTTTGCCGCGATTCGCTGCCACTGGGTAAGTCAGATTCATTATATTTCCACACCATTACTTGGCTCTACTCCTTATATTCGTCACGAAACTCCTGCTAAGGACTTTTGACAGACCTTTGTGATAGAAAATTAGCTTACCCATACTCTTGTAGTAGAATGGGCAAGTTTAGTTCAATTGCACTGGTTTATATGTTTAAATTTTTCAGTGCAGTCTTGTATTTTTCCACTTTCTAGCATTTGCTGAATTGTTCCAGATTTTGAAGGCAAGAAAGCCACTGCATCTCGATTGCATTCGATAATTTTGCACCCATAATAGTCTTTGAGCCTAGATGCTATCTTTTTTATTGATAACTTGAAACTCACTATTACATAATATTTGCTATTTTTATACAGTGACATTTGGCAATTTTCTTTGTTCATTTTTACATCTCAAATCTTCACAGACTTTTAGCGATAGCGCATTTTTCTGAAAGCCTTCAAAATTATGATGCGAACTCGGAAGAATTTGGATAAGCTAAGATTGAGTTACAGCTTTGCTTTATTTTCTTAAGTACCTGAAAAGTTTTTTAGCCTGTAGTCTACTCAAATATTGATGACGTATTATGACCGATCGCCATACGATTGAACTGCCAAATTTACAATTGTCATATCTATCTTGGGGACAGGGGAAAGAGCCTGTCCTATGTTTACATGGCATGGCGGACTGTGGCTTAGTTTGGTCACATTTTGGGCAGTTTGTTACGTCTCAAAGCGATCGCTATTGTGTTGTCGCTCCCGATCTACGTGGACATGGAGAAAGTACCAAACCTACTGATAATTACTCCTTTGAGAGCATTATTGATGACTTAGAAGGCTTAATGCTATCTCTAGGATGGCAAAGTGCTCATATTATTGCTCATTCATGGAGTGCCAAAACTGTTTCCCTTTGGGCACAACAATCACCACAACGTTTTCGTAGTTTGATTTTTGTCGATCCCTTTTTCATGGGACGTTTCCCTTGGTGGGTAAGACTTACTTTTCCTCTTTTCTATCGCGTCTTACCTTTCTTAAAAATTGTGGGCACATTCCCTACCTACGCCGAAGCCGAGAAAATTGCTCGAACCCTTAAACAATATCGTGATTGGACTCCATTCCAAGAAGCTGTCTTTCAGGCTACGATTGCCGAGCAACCAGATGGTTCTTGGCGCAGTAAGTTCCCCGTCCAAGCACGAAATCTTATTTTTGAAGCAATTTTAGGAATCGACGGGCTAAACCAATCCATCACTGTACCAACTCTTTTTGTCCAACCAAAGCAAGGGCTAAACCAATCTGAATGGCAGCTTAAACCCTATAAAATCTACTGCTCAAATCTCCAAATCTGTAAAGTGGATGGAAACCATTGGGCTTTTTTAGTCGCTCCAGCATCTTTTGATGAAGCGATTCTCCAATTTCTATCTAACATTCAGCGTGAGTTAGGAGATTGCTCAAAATCAGTATGAATTTACCTCAATGCCCAACTTGTCAAATTTATCGCAATGGTTGCTCAGTACATCCTCAAGGTGTTATGGGAAATGATTGTCTTGATTTTCGACTGAAGTATGAAGCAGGATTTACCCCACAGATGACCAGTGAAGAGCAATGGCAGATTTTCAATACACACCCAATCTTTTCAGGAAAGTGTCCTCAATGCAGCCATATTTATGCCCAACTTAGGGACTTGCGAGGAAATAAGATACCAATCAATTAGGAACAATGGTTATATCCCATTTGGGTAAAGTATCAGAACGTTGCCAAAATGGAAAATACTGTTTCAAGTCTTCTGGTAGAAGTTTT
>NZ_NDHW01000109.1 GCF_002251945.1 Pseudanabaena sp. SR411 | reverse complement strand
AGAGTTTTCAGTTATATCATTAATGATTTGCACGGGTTGAGAACTTAAGCGTGATGGCTCTAGAAAATCATCAAACAAAGAATTTGCGGTAATTGAATCTCCATTATTATTTAGGCTAGATTCTGGAATTGACTGATTCTCTTCAAACCTTGGTGATGATGTTTCTGGAAAATCATCAAATAAAGAACTTGCTGTAGCTGTTGCCAAGTTGGATTCTGAGTCTAGATTCTCTATTGAATTGGTAGAATGATCTGGAGGAATTTCTGGACTAGCGCTAGCTAAATCTAGCTCTGGTTCGTTATCAGTAATAGGCTCAGGCTTGCTTTCTGCCAAGTCCAAGGTGATGCCTTGGTGTGGGACTTCTGGCTCATCTTGATCTTGGACAAGATCCGCAGGTTCTAAAAAGATCTTAGTAACTAGACGGATTTTGGCTTTTTGCCATTGTTGACCGGGTTGCAATATCGATAGATTTGTAATTACTTGATCGCCATGCTGATCAGTCTTACTAGATTCGGCGATCGTATCAAGCAAGCTTCGTAAATTAGGATTAGAAGCCACCGCCGCAAATAAAAAACTTGGCTGGCTTATTACCTGAATTAATTCTGTGAGTGTAGTCAAGCAACGCACAGTACCCACCTGCTCATCGGTAAAGCGCACAATAATATCTTGATATTCTTGGAGGTTCTGCTGAATTTGAGACAACTTCTGCACGAGGATGACTCCTTTGGGATTACTGACAAGATCCATATTTTGAACCTGCTCGACGTTAGTATCCTTGGCAATCTGTGGCTTTGGTAATGATTGTTTGGGTTCGTCGCCTAGATCATGCTCTAGATCAATTTCATGTTGCCAAGCTAAGTAGTGATTATCAGAGCGGTAGGTCAAAATTTTGACACGCTTGATTTGCTTGACCTGTAAAACGATCATACCCCGATGAATAATTGTTACAACCGCTTTTTGATTCGGTACTTGGGTTGCTTGTAAGGAAATTTTAAGACATTGGGCTTCTAGCTCAGCTTCTGCATGAATGCCTTTAGATGCTAGCGATCGATTGATCAAAGCCGCGATCGCATGGGGATCGCCTTGCTTTGCCAAGTCCATAACGCTTAGTTGTGTCATACCCTATTCCCAATTAGCTACAAATTTCTCTAGCAACTATAGATGTCCCACATCAATACAATTCTCTCATTGAAAATTGCCATATTTCCAGAGTGTTTTGCTACTTTACAGGTGCTTAAACTAAGTTAAGGCTCTGCGATTAAATAAATAACTTGATTTTTAGTGTCGCGGCTTCACCATGTTACTAAAAATCAGTTCTTTCTTTAATCATGCGTCCCTTACTCTAAATGTAACTGACAATCTTGTAAATTTGCGTGCTTAGAGACAAATTTTAGTGTTTCATATCAAACATGGAAAAGGGGGCGCAAAGCGCCCCCCTTTTTTTAATAAAGGACTAAAACCTTTGGTGTACGCGCAGCGTAGGGCAAAGGTTTTAGTTACTTATCAAGTTTTTAGCAATTAATCTTCGTAAAGGCGACACTCAGCAGCATCAGGATTATCGTCACAATAAACTTCGAGGGAATTTTTACCCTTTGATTGCTTTTGATGTGACGACTCAGCTTGGAGTTCTTCAACTGCATCCCATGCAGCTGCACATTCTTTGGAACCAGTACCGCTAACTTCGCAGGTTTCTCTGGCTTGTTGTACTTCTTCTAGGATTTTCTCTTTGATATTACTCATGTATTTTTTCTACTATCTATAACTTAGATACTAACAGACTGAGGCTAGCTAGACATCATGCATCAGGAGTATGAGACTGTGTAGTTAAGCTCTCTTAGCCGATGCTTAAAGCTGATGGTAGCATTCCCGCTAGGATAATAAAGCCGATCCAGACGTTTTGACCAAAGGCTTTTTGATATAACTCGCTAGGAATTTCAGCTTGATTTAGTCTATTGCATTGCCATATCCATACTACTCCTGCCGTCAAGCAGGCAAAGTAGTGTGCGTAACCAAGTTGGATCTCCCAACCTAACCAAACCAAGCATCCAAGGGCGATCGCTAAAAATATGGCGATCGCAAATGTTACATATCTTCCAAAAAAGAGGGCGCTAGACTTAACCCCAACCTTAAGGTCATCCTCGCGATCGCTCATAGCATAAATTGTGTCAAAACCCATTGTCCAAGCAATCACGGCTATCCATAGTTCCCAAGCATGGCGATCAAGTCCACCAGTAACTGCACTCCAAGGAATCAGTACTGCAAAACCCCAAGCGATCGATAAAACCAGTTGTGGTACTGGGAAAAAGCGCTTGCAAGCAGGATAAATGGCGATCACAGGTACGGCGGCAAAGCATAACCCAAAACTAAGGGGGCTGAGGTAGGTTGACAATAAAAACGCACATAGTCCCGCAACTAATAAAACTGCGATTCCCACTTGGATCGACAAAGAGCGATCAGCTAGAGGGCGATTTTTAGTGCGATCGACTTGCGGATCAATATCACGATCCCAGAGATCATTAATTACACAGCCTGCGGCGCTAGTGGCTAAGCTGCCAAGGATCACCACACCCAATAAATCAAGGGGCGGTAATTGGTGTTGAGTTTTGGCTGCTGCTACTGTTGCCCACAGCGCAGGCAACATCAAAATTAATCTTCCTGCGGGTTTGTGCCAACGCAAAAGACGCACGATCTTTTGAAATGTTGATTCGTTGTTGGTGAAGCTCGTGGTCATAGTGAATGCATGTCAAGTCTTTGGGATTAACTATAGCAATTTCTCCCGATCAGAATGAAGGCGCATTGCGCCTTCATCTTAATGTGGATCATTCCAGTAAGGGGTTTTAAAAGACAAAATGGCTATGCCATTTTGTCTTTTGGTATTAGGCTAAGTAGCTGATTACAAAGGTTTTCAGTATCGTTACAGTAATGTTTGGGCAACGAGCATCTCTGCACTTGCTAATTGCAAAAGTATGAGGTTTTGAGATGCGTTTAATTAAATCTATTTTCCAAAAATCCTTGACGACCGCACTGCTAGGTTTGTCTCTGTCGGTATGTTCTGGAATAAATGTAAACAAGGCGATCGCGGGGGAGTTAACTACTGGCTTAACCGATGAACTAATCAATGACCAAACCTGTGAAGGTACTGGGGGAATTCTTGCCTATGCAGAGACTAAGGATTACGCTCTCTATATTTGTGCTGATGCTAAAGATATTTCTCAACCTCGGTATTATCGCAGTGTGAATAAAAATGGTACTAAGGGGGTAACAGTTACTGCAAAAACTTACAATCCTAACCAAGGAAATTATTTTGAATTTCATAATGGTGATTATGTATATATGATCCAGATCCCATCTGAAAATATTAAAAATCCTGTGCTAATGGTTGAGTTTCCCGATGGCTCAGGATACGAGCAGAAGATCACGCGCTTTTTGATGAACGATGAAGCGCGATCGCCAATATCTAACAAGTAAAAAAGGCGGCGCATTGCGCCGCCTTTTTTATCAAATATGCTAGTATATATAGCCTGTTGGGGAATTAGCTCAGTTGGTAGAGTGCTGCGATCGCACCGCAGAGGTCAGGGGTTCGAGCCTCCTATTCTCCATTTTTATAGACAACGGTTAATTGTGTTTACAATCACTTAACCAATTAACGTCAATAGATCAATTAGAGCTTGATTTTGTTCATCAGTACCAACGGTAATGCGAAGCTTATCAGCTAGCCCTGCTTGGTTGAAATAGCGGACTAAAATGCCAGATTCTTTGAGCTTTAAATAGATCTCTTCAGCGTTACCTTTTGGTGGAGTGGCAAGCACAAAATTACCCTGTGACTCTAGAACTGTATAGTCGAGATTTTTGAGATCTAAAGTAAGTTTAGTTCTTGAAATTTTGACTTTTTCAGCATTCGTATTTTTGTATTCTTGATCGCGCATCGCCGCAGTACCCACAGCGATTGCTACGGCATCAATGTTATAGCTATCCTTAACCTTAAATAATCCTGATAGCAGCTTGGGATTTGCAATACCAAAACCTAGACGCAACCCTGCGAGAGAATAACCTTTGGACAAAGTGCGTAATACGATTACATTGCCAAATTCTTGCACCAAGGGCAAAGCCGAGTATTCCGCAAAATCGACATAGGCTTCATCGATCGCCACAATACCTGAAACTCTTTTTGCCAATTGACGTAAATCATCAAGCGGTACGATGTGTCCCGACGGACTATTGGGCGAAGCAATAAAAGTTACTGCGCCATTGGCAGCTACGAGTTGCTCAATCGGCAATTGAAAATTTTTACCATAGGGAACTTCAACCATTTCCGCTGGCTGCATCGCTGCCAAAGTGCGGTAAAGCACATAGGTAGGCATGGGGTAGACCACCTTGCGATCGCATTCTTCAGCACAAGCCCTGATCAAAATATTTAAAACATCATCACTGCCATTACCCACAATTACCCAATCCGTAGGCACACCAAGAGCATCACTTACTGCTTGACAAAACTCATGGGCGAAAGGGTCAGGATAACGCCGCAAAGAATCACCATCAATATTTTGCAAAGCTGCGATCGCCTTGGGCGATGGAGGATAGGGATTCTCGTTAGTGTTGAGTTTAATAACTTTGATTCCAGTCTTCGGCTGTTCCCCAGGTACATAGCCAGTCATTGCATCAATAGCGGGGCGGAAATAGCTCATGGTGAGAAGTAAAAAGGTAAAAGGTAAAAGTAAAAATTTAGGCTAGGTTTCTCATTGTATCGCGATCGCCATAGAGCCTAAAAAGTAAAAGAGCCTAAAAGGTAAAAGGGGCATGAAGAAGCCATTTTACTGAGTCTTTTCCCGAAATATTGGTAAGACTTCATTACAAAACGCTTCCGTTGCCTTTGACCGATAACGATTAGGATTACGAATTTGTAATAACATGCGCTTGATTACGACTCCATCAATACGGACTTGCTGCAAAGCACCCATTTGCAACTCTTTTTCGATCGCTGTTATCGACAAAAATGCTGCTCCTAAACCAGCCTGTACTGCATTTTTGATTGCCTCAATTGAATTTAACTCCATAGCGATCGTTAGCTGACGTGGATCAACACTACTATCGAGTAGCACTCGATCAATCGCTTTACGAATAGTTGATTGCGAATCAAGGGTGATAAATTGCAACTTATATAACTCTTCAATCGGCAATGCTCCTACCTGAGCAAGGGGATGTGAAGTTGGTAGAATTAGCGCTAGTTCATCTTCGGCATAGGGTGTAATCTCTAAAGAGTCTAGTAAATCCGCAGGAATTTCGCCGCCAATTATCGCCAAATCCACCTGTCCATTGGCAACACTCCAAGCCGTTCGCCTTGTAGAATGAACATGGAGTTGAACCGAGACTTCTGGATATTTCTTGCGAAATAAGCCGATCATTTGCGGCATTAGGTAAGTTCCAGTAGTTTGACTAGCACCTATAATTAGAGTCCCACCATTTAAATTTTGTAAATCATCAATGGCGCGACAAGTTTCTTGGCAAAGACTTAAAATGCGATCGCCATAGGAAAGTAGCAACTGCCCGGCCTCCGTCAACTGTGCTCTTCTGCCCCCGCGATCAAACAATGGCACATCTAGCTGTCGCTCTAGGTGCTGGACTTGCAAACTAACGGCGGGTTGGGACACATAAAGACTATCGGCGGCGCGTTTGAAGCTACCCTCAGCAGCGATCGCCTTGAGAATGCGTAATTGGTCTAGGGTGAACGGTATGTCGATCATAGAAGCAGCGTGAGAAAAGATGAGTCGGGAGGTTATTCAAGATTTTTTGCATTTAGCAGGAGTTGTGGGGATTGCCCTCACAAACCGCCGTATGCGTCCTTATTTCTATGGACTGGATGCCGTATTAGATCGGACAAAGCAAGCCTTAGGTCAAGGAGTACTGCAAGTTGTTGAGAATGTACCAGAAGGATTTGAATCCTTTGAGTTTCACTTTGCTGGTCATGTTGTTTTTATTTACAAGTTAACGCATGGGCTAGTACTACTAGTACTTACAGATAATGACCTTAAAGTGGTTGACTATAAACGGGGTATTGCCAAAATCAAGTATTTGATTGAAACAGATACATACAACACAGTCGCATACTTTAAGCTCTTATTAGGATCAGTAACTCAGCATTCTTTACCAAGCGCAAATTGGAAGTCCAATGTGGCTACTGCAAATACTCAAGCAATAGGTCAAGAGCCATCAACAACACAGAGTTTTACTAGCCCCGTTGCTCCTACCAAGTCAGAGGACATTGCGGCTACTACATCCCTTAGCTCAGGCAACGCAAGATCTCAACCTGACAAACAACCAAATGCGATCCCCAGTACAAGAGCAAGTACGACTGCAAGCAATACAAACTTGAGAGCTAGCTCAACTGTAAGCAATACAGTACAGACTCAATCAAACACAAATAAACCCAAAACACCTCCTACATCTGCTGCCACATCTTCTATCTCAACACCTACGAATAGGGCTGTAGCTAACAATAACCCTGCAAAAGTTACTGATAGTCCTACTAAGCCAGTATCAGCGAAAACTGACCCGCAAGAGTATAAGTTAGATGAACTTTTATCTGCCTTAAATAAACTAAGTCACTTCACAACCCAATATTTAGGTAAAGTCGTAGTTACAAATTATTGGAAATCTACTCGTCCGACTTCATCTTGGTTAGCCGAATTTGAAGTTGATCGCAGTGGGCAAATATCACATCCAAAACAAACAGCGATCGCCTGTACACCAGAGCAACTTCAACAAATTCAAGCATGGGTATCTGCTTATATAAAACGTTGCAAACAAGTAATTCGTAATTTCGATCAAATGCTAGAACAAGACTGTCTTAGCGATCGGCAGAGACAAATCCTACTCTAATGCGATGCTTTGCATCGCATTAGAGTAAGCAATTTGGCGGGAACTACTCTACGCATACACCTTAAATAAGCTAAACTGATCTTTAATATTAAGGGGAACAATTGTAGAGGCAAGCTAATAATGGCTAAGCGTGTAAGAATTGAGCCTATTGCCCAAGTAGCAGATATTGCAACGAATGGTGCATTACTGTCTGGCTTAATGGGAGACGAGCTGAGTATTTTAAAAGAATGTGGTGGTCGTGGCATGTGTGCGACTTGCCATGTCTATATCCAAGATGGTATGTCTTCGCTTAGCCCGATGGGTAAACGAGAGCAGCGCACCTTAGAGGTCATCACTACTTGCAAACCTAACTCTAGACTTGCTTGTCAAGCTAAAGTTATGGGCGAGGGCATTGTCGTTGAACTACCAGTCGGTATGTATGTTCAATCAATTCAAGATATCGAAGCTTTAATTGGACGACGTTGCGAAAAACCATTGCTTAGCCCAATTACTGGTCAGACATTAGTTGAAGTTGGACAATTAATTACGAGATCGGTTGTTCGTCAACTAGAAAATACCAATTTCAGTGTTGGTGAACAATTGGCAAACACGAAAAGAGCCGATGTCTTTGAGTAGAAAATTAGACCAATAGCCTAGATCAATAGCTGGATTAAAGCCAAAAGCCAGTTTTTAATCTATATAATTATCAGTTGCTTATTCTCAAGACTAGCGTTGAATTCAATAATTTTTTGGATAGGAGTATTTACTTATGACCGTTGCTGTAGATCGTCCAAATAGCTCAACCAGAGCAAAAAGAAAAAATAATCACTATAGTCTGCAAGATTTTTTTCAACCTGATCTTGAGAAAGGCATCATTACAGACTGGAATGGCTCCAGAAATATTCTTACCAGTGAAGATTTTATCATTGGGTTACAGGAAGGATTAGAAGATGAAGTTGGAGAAGCTTCGGCTGCTGTCATGTATTCGATTGGTTGCGAGTGGGGGTTGCAAGATGCATTATTTTTTACAAAATGGTTTGAGCGTGATTTTGGTCGGAGTATTCGTCAAACTAATTTGCCTTTCTTGCTAGAAACTTGGTGGTGGCCATTTACATCACAGGGTTGGGGACGCTGGCAGGTAGATATGAGCGATCGCAAACAAGGCTTTATGTTTATTAGTGTGTTTGACTCGGCTGTAGCTCGAAGCCTTGGTGACGTTGGCAAACCCGTTTGTCACCTATATGCAGGTTTATTTTCAGGTTTCTTTACGCACTTAGTTAATAAAGAGCTTGAGTGCATTGAGATTCAATGCTATTCAATGGGCGAAAACTACTGTAAATTCCTGCTCGGCGGCAAAAATCGCATTGATGCCGCTTCTTTCTGGCTCAACGAAGGAGCGACAACTCGTGACATCGAAGGTCGTTTGCGAAATGGAGAATTTCTGAAATGAGTAGTTCAGATTGGCGTTTGCAGCCATTACGCAGTTTTTGGCAGAGTGTAAATTGGGAAAATCGAGCGATCGCCCCTGTATCAACCAATAACACCAATGGTAAAGGCGCTCCCACATTAAGCTTTTTAATGTCCGTTAGAGAATATTTTCGGGCAATTTCTTGGACAGGGATTCCTGAAATTGCAGCTACAACAGCAGAATTCAAGCCTAGTAGTAACCCTATTGATGAAAGTAATGAAACCCTTGAAGACTTTCTTGACGATATTTCTAAATTCTTCTAAAGCGATACCAGAACTATGATAATGCCGCAGATTCAAGAACTAATTAACCAAGCACAAGATCGCTATCTGGCGACCGATGAGCTAGGACTAATGGAAAGTTACATTAGTTCATTGCCCGATCGCCTAAAACTTTATAAACTAATTCGCGATCGTGAAATTGACCTTTTGCAGGCTGTCGCTGACCAAGTCCCTGCCGAGTTGCCAAGTATAACCGATGCAGATTTGGAAACTGGGATTAAAAATTTAATCCTTGTGTTGCGCTATAGCTCGATGGCGATGCTACTCAATGATGAAAATTTTTTAAAGCAAAGATTGCTTAATTGGTTGGAAGGGGTCATGTCTATGCGTGATATGCGTCGTCTCAATGAAACTCTCTACAAACTGCTCAACCAAGGATTACGTCAACAGTTCAGCCCCTCGCAACTTGCCCTGATCCAGCCTTTGATTACTGCTGCCCAAGTCACGCTCATCTACTAGAGACAAACCACTATGATTTCTGTCGCCGATCTGATCAAGGAAAATCGCATCCCTTCTAACTTTTTTGACTATAACTCCTATGTCAAAGGTGATCTAGAAATTGGACTGCTAGAAAATCGACGTGGCGATCGCTTGATCGCAGTTCCAGAAACATTAATCTCGTCACTTTATGCAGGGCTAGCCAAAGAAACTGGTCAAGCATCAAGATTAGTTCTGTTTAATTGTGGCAAGTGGTGGGGAAAAAACTTCTATACCCGCTTTACCGAATCGCTTGAAGAATATTATTCACAGTCACTTGCCGAAATGGATATGATTACCTTCATTCAAAGTTTAAAGGAATGTTGGCAAACCCATGGCTGGGGAAAATTTGAATTCGACCCTCAATATCAAGCCCAAGGTTTTATTCTAATTAAAACCTACAACTCTCCCTACGTGCGCGCTATAACTGGCAACACATTACCGACAGGCTATTTAGAGGCGGGGATTCTTACTTCGTTCTTCACACGCTTAACAGGTCGGGAATTATTAGCAGTCCAAACAACCTGCGAGTCGTTAGGTGCTACTGGTAATACCTATATCATTGGCTTACCCGAAAGACTCCAAATCGTTGATTCATTTCTTGCCGAAGGTTTAACCCACGAGACGATTTTGCAACGAGTACTTAAATAAAAAAGAGACTCGCTAAGCGAGTCTCTTTTTTATTTTAATTTTACTTTGTTTTTATTTTTTATTAGTTTTGACTATTTGTTTCTGGGCTTTCCAAGCTTCAGATAAGTAGCCAAAATTTTTCTTGAATTCTGCGCTGCCCCACCAGCTACCAACCCGTCCTTCATCCCAAGACGCAGAGATAGCTCCGTAGCTGAGTCCCACAACTCCAATTCCTAGAAACAACATACTAAGTAAAACAACTGCTGAAGTTGGTAAATCAAGTATGTGTCTGCTAACTAGAAAGTAACTAACAATAAATGTGGTTAGCCCCAAACCTGTGGGAATACCACAGAACAGAGCAGCACGTCGAATTATGCGACGATTCACCTCATCAGGTATGCCTAGAGAATCACCACGTTTGACATTTGATGAGGTGGTAACACTACTTTTATTCGCAACTATAGGAGGAGTAGGTTGAGGCTTCTTAGCCTCTTTTACTTTTTTATTGCGGTTATTTGGCTCAAAAGGAATACGTTCTGTGGTTGGTTTACTCACTGTTGCTCCTTAACTTTAGCTTCTTTTTTTCACTCTTTGACAGTGTGAAGCAAGTCTTCCTTAGACTTTGAAGTTTAGCCTCTTACACCTAGACTTTGGATTAGTTGTTTGTAATGAGCGCGATCTTGACTACGAACATAGGCGAGTAAGCGCTTACGTTGACCAATGATCTTGAGCAAACTACGGCGAGATGAGAAATCTTTAGGGTGTAGCTTGAGGTGTGTAGTCAACTGGGTGACACGCTCGGTCAATAATGCAACTTGAACATCTGAGGAGCCAGTGTCTGTAGGGTGCTTTTGATATTCGGAGAAGATTTCTAGTTTGCGTTCTTGCAAAAGTGCCATGATAAAAACTTTAAACGTGTTTTGAGGTGTACGTGACATAAACCCGACACTAAATGCCAAATTGTTGGATTTAGGCTTTACAGTGCGAGCTTCCCAACCTCACGGTTGGGCATTCCTAGTTGTTCCCATTGCTGGAATTTCGCCACTTATCTAAAAAATTAAATGCTTAACTTTTAGACAGATCGACTGCATAGGCGGTTTCCGTTTCTCAGTAGTCTCTGAGTACAATGTATGGCGATCGCCATATTTCCTGAAGGTGTTAGCTTTTAGACATTCTAGCCTAACATATTGACCGCATATTTTTATACACAAACAAAAAATAAGGCGGCGCATCGCGCCGCCTTATTTTTTAATGAGCCGAGCCATTACCATGATATTTATCGGTGTCGTAAAAGCCGTTACGAGTGCCGAAGAACAAACAACTGACTGTAAACAAGATGGTCAAGATTGGCAGAATTACTTTGAGATCGAGCATGTTTTAATGGGTTTGGATAAAATAACGCTGATTTATATATTCTAGACATAAAAAAAGCTCAAGAAGTTAACCTGAAAGAGCTTTCTTAATATTTAGTACCAAAACATAAAATAGTGTAGCCATCTTATGTTTTTAAAATCATTACAGGGATATCGTTTGTAATTCACAAAAGTTTCGCTACACTTTTGTGAATTGATATAATTCCTATTTTGAGCAAAGGGTAACAAGGCCGCAATTCTCATTATAAAAATCGTTTTTTTTTGAAAGTCCGCCGTTGGTGGACTTTCAAAAAACCGATTTTGGTGTTTCCAGCGCCGAAGGCGCTGGAAACACCAAAATCGGTTTCATAATGAGAATGGTGGTAACAAGGAGCCGCTACCCTTCCCTCAGGTTTAATTACTGCTGCCATCGGTGTTATCGGTACTGTCACTACTGGTAGGTCGATAACTTTGCTCAAAGGCATAGCGCACAATCTGTGAGCGATTCTCCAGATTCAGCTTAGTCATAATGCTGCTAAGGTGAGTCTGCACCGTCCTTGGACTGATTTGTAAACGTTTGCCAATTTCTTTATTCGTAAAGCCTTGGACAACTTGCCAAAAAACTCGCTCTTCGGAAGGAGTAAGCGTAGTGCGAGAAACAGGAGCCGTGGGCTGCTGAAATAGGCGCATATGCTCAGTAGTAGGGCGATGAGGTTCGCGTTTATGTGGCGAGAAGAAATCTATATCTGTTTTGCCGATGGTCATGCGATCGCCACTTTTCAACAAAATGGGAAAGGTGATCCTTTGTCCACGCATGAAGGAACCATTGCGACTGCCAAAATCAACTAGGTAGAAGCTGCCAGACTCGTTATTAGTATTACGAGTCTTGGGATCTCCTTTCATAGAGGATTCAAAGCCATCATTTTTGGACGCTCCCACGATTTGCAATGTGGCGTGATAGCGTGAAACCCATTTATCTGTTAATACAATTGAGTTGTCGTAACCCCTCCCAATTGTCCAGAAATCTGCGTTTATAAGTGGAATCATTTGCTGCCCCTCATCTGCATGAACGATCAGGTAGGGGTGTGGGTGTAGAAGTGTCACTGAACTATTAGACAACTTTGTTGTGTGCATCTCAATCAATTGCCAATATAACTTATTTATATATTGTGAGACGAGTTTAATAAATTTTGAGTTCCTTTTTTGGATTCATGGCTTTTGCTGACATATTCTGTCACCATGCTTTTCTAGCGTTAATTTTTAGCATTCACTTTATGGTTATTAAGCATAATTAAAAAACAGAGTCCAAACATGTGGCTCACACTGAGTGTATGCCAAATGTTTGGGGGGATATATTTAATTAAGCCTAGCTACTTAATTGCTATTCGCTTTCCACCTAAGAATTGTCTGTGCGATGCTTAGGTGGGGAACGAGTATAATCACTCAGTAAGAAAAGTTCTTTCTGTACGGGTAAGAATGCAAAAAATGAAGCATATGTTACCTTCTCCCGATATTACAAATTTTAAAAATCAGCAATTCTTACTATGAAAACAATTTTAGGGTTTTCAGTGCCGCAGGCACTGAAAACCCTAAAATTGTTTTTGATCGAAGTCAGCCGAAAACTAACTTTGATCAAAAACAATTTTTATAATGAGAATTGTTGCTTAAAAATTCTACGAGTTCTTGTTAAAAAACAATGATTTGGATTGCGATCGCCTTACAGTTAATACTTAGCGTAGGACTGCTATGTGCTTCATGGCAGGTCTGGATGTTTCGCAATGCACTCCAATCTACTGTAAAGACTGTAGATGGCTGGACAGAAGCTTGTGAAAATGGCTTACAGGGATCTACACCTGGGCTTGAAGTTGCGCGTGGTGGAGTTGGTATAGTGCGCGAGCAATACCAAGTACTACACAGTCAGCTAGAAAAAATTCGCAAATTACTGTCTGTACTTGCGCGTGGTGTATCCTTTTTAGGGAGTCGTTGGCAACAGTCGCGAAAAGGAGCATCAAAAGGTGCGTCAAACTCTCTAAATAACAAACCAAACGGCAAGTCAAACAAAAGGTCGTCAGCCAGCAAGTCGTCAGGGAGTAATCATAATGTCAAGCGGCGCAGGTAAATTTTTCGGTGGATTGATTGTGGGTACTGCGATCGGCGCGGCAGTAGGTGTTTTATTTGCACCAAGATCAGGCAAAGAAACTCGTCAAGTGTTGAAGCGATCGGCTCAAGATTTACCCCAACTAGCCGAAGAGTTAGGATCTAATGTGCAGTATCAGGCCGATCGCTTTACTGAGCAAGCGCAACGCACTATCGACGAAGCACTAGTCCGTTTACAGGAGGCGATCGCCACAGGACAAGAGGCTAGTCGTAGGCTCCAAGAAGAATTAGCAATAACAATGGGTGGTTCTTCATCAAGTAGTTCAATCATTGAAGATGAAAACTCTATTGTCGATGAAGAATAAGCCCTTACACCAGTCTTTAAAGAGTAAGCACCTATAGGAAATTATGTCAGAAGCGATCTTTCTGCTAGGTTTGTCATTTTTATTGGTAGTCGTTTGTCTGACGATTCTTTTGCTAACGGCTATCCCTGCTTTTCAGGAATTGGCAAAAGCTGCCAATAGTATTATTCGCTTGGCTGACACCTTAACGCGGGAGTTGCCAGCAACACTCGAAGCAATTCGGATGACAGGGCTGGAACTAAGTGAGCTAAGCGACGAACTCAATCAAGGTGCTAAAAATGCTGGTGAGGCTGTGAAGCAAGTAAATGATGGAATTAAAGGGGTACGCCAAGGGGCTTCTAATGCGACCATCGCTACCAAAAGTGCCTTTGCTGGCTTTAAAGCTGGTTTAAAATCCCTTGGTCGTCCCCGCCGTAAGAAGCGATCGCCTTCAGAGTTGTATCAAGAAAATTTACGCTCTAGTAATCTCCCTGCTGGAGATTTAGATGAAAGTGAAGAAGATACGTTTAATCAAGAACGACTAGTTACGCCTGATGAAATGCGATCTGAGGGTTTTATGGGAGATTTGACACCAGAAGAAGATTAAAAAAGGATTGAGGGTAACTCCTCAATCCTTTTTTTAGCTTTGGCAGCGATCGCAAACACCACTGACAGTGACTTCATAGCTATTGACCTTTAAACCTGAACGGACTTGCTGAAAGCCTAAGCCCTCAAAGGCATTCCACACGATATCCTCAATCTCACCGCAGCAACTACACCGGAAATGATGATGCGGCTCCACATTTGCATCATAGCGACAAACCCCCTGCTCTAGTAATACTTCTCGTACTAACCCCGCATCACGCAAAGTCTGAAGTGAAAGATAAACCGTGGCCTGAGAAGAAGTTGGCGCATTTTGATTGAGATCGCTCAAGATCTGCTCAGCAGTAGGATGATCTTGGCGATCGAGTAAATTTGCATAGACAGCAAAGCGCTGAGGAGTAACCCGTAGCCCCTTAGATTTCAAGATTTGTACAACTCGATCTGCTTGCTTCTGCATATAAACTTTCTCCTGATTCTCGCCGAAAATTTCCTGTTTAAGTCCTTGCGGACTAACTTTGCAGTTTTGAAAATTTAGCGATCGACTTTTAAAAAATTTTCTAAGTAACTAGCATGTTTAGTTACTTGGATCGCTACTATATCATCTCTACCTAGGAATCACAAATTTATTAAACTTTTTATAAGAATAAAGTAATTATGGCTATTGACTAATTTGTAAATAAGAATTATTCTTAAATCTGTTCAGATAAGTATCAAATCCAAAGAAAAATATGGCAGCTATCGAAACCGTACCAAACGTTGTTTTTAAGACTCGTGTACGCGATGAGTCCGTAGAAGGACCTAACCCTTATCGTTGGGAAGACAAAACTACTCAAGATCTATTTGCTGGTAAGAAAGTAGTAGTTTTCTCCCTACCTGGTGCATTCACTCCTACCTGCTCATCTAACCACTTGCCTCGCTATGAAGAACTTTATGAAGAGTTCAAGGGATTAGGTGTTGATGCAGTTATCTGTGTATCTGTTAACGATGCTTTCGTTATGTTCAAATGGGGCAAAGAAGTCGGTGCTAAGAATGTATTCTTGTTGCCCGACGGTGCTGGCGAATTTACTCGCAAGATGGGAATGCTAGTCGATAAGTCTAATATTGGCTTTGGACTTCGCTCTTGGCGCTATTCAATGTTGGTTAATGATTGCAAAATTGAAAAGATCTTTGTAGAACCCGGTTTCTCTGATAACTGTCCTACCGATCCTTTTGAAGTTTCTGATGCTGACACAATGTTGGCTTATCTCAAAGGTGCTGAGTCTACAGGTGTATCTGCACCACGTTTAGCATTTGTTGGCTAATTTTTAAGAATAGCTATTCTCACATTAAGAGAATAGCTATTCTTGCGTACTTAATTTAAAGGGGTGGCTATGAAACTTTCTAGCAAAAATCTAAATGAACGCCTTGATACGCTCTATGATGCGATCGTTGTGGGCGGCGGTATGGGTGGGCTATCGGCGGCGATCTATTTAGCTCGCTATGGGCTTAAATGCTTAGTGATCGAAAAAGGTAAAGGGCGATCGCTATGGATGCAAGATTTGCGTAACTATGTTGGACTCGATCCGCACACCCCCGGACGCGACATTTTAAATCATGGAACGAAAACATCTTTGGAGTGGGGAGCCGATCATCTCCGTGGTTATGTAGAAGAAGTAACCGATGAAGGAGAAACTTTTGCGGTGAAAGTAAAAGTCGGTAAGACTAATAGTATTTATCCTATATTTCGCAGTAAGTATGTGATTGCCGCTTCGGGAATCATGGACAATTTGCCGCAATTGGAAGACATGCAGAATGTCTATGATTATGCAGGCTATACACTACATGTCTGCATGATTTGTGATGGCTATGACATGTGGGATCAAAAGGCAGTTTTGATTGCAAATACAGAAGGGCAAATTGGTGCAGCCTTTGTCTTAAATTGGTTTACGCCCTATATTTCTGTGCTGACCCATGGGTTATGTACAGTTAGTGACACCATGAAACAAAAATTAGCGGAACATGGTTATCCCTTGTATGAAGCCCCGATCGCCAAATTTCACGGAGAAAATCACAAACTGAGTGGCGTGGAACTAACCGATGGCACAATTGTGGAAGCGACAACAGGTCTAGTTGGTATGGGTTCCGTCTACCATAACCATTACCTTAAAGGCATTGAAGGACTGGAATGGGACGGGCAGAATTTAGTTACGAATGAAATGGCAAAGACCAGCCATGATCGCATATTTGCGCTTGGTGACCTAAAGAAAGGATTGAATCAGGTGTCGATTGCTGTTGCTGATGGGACTGTGGCGGCAACCCAAATCTGGAGAAATATTCGTCGAGCCAGTCCACCTCGTAAATGGGAAGACAATATTAAAGTTCCAGTTTAACGAAAAGACCTCGCTATGCGAGGTCTTTTCATTTACTCAGTTCCAAAGGAGCGATCGCCTGCATCTCCTAATCCGGGGACAATCCATCCTTTCTCATTCACAACTTCATCAATGCAACCTGAATAAATTTGGACATCAGGAAATTGTTGATTGATTAGTTGCAGTGCTGGAGGAGCGCAGAGCGCATTAATAATCCGAATCAAGGAAGCATCGGCTCCTCTCTCAGTTAACATTTTCAGGGTAGTAATAATCGAGCCGCCCGTAGCCATCATCGGCTCGACGATGAAAATGCGTGTCTGCGGTTCAAATCTCTCTGGTAAACGATTGAGATAACAACTAGCCTCAAGGGTTTCTTCATTCCGCACTAACCCAAGATGGTAAATATTTGCTGTGGGCAATAGGTTTTGACAACCTTCGAGCATGGATAACCCTGCGCGTAAAATGGGGACAAAGGCTAAAGGAATGGAACCATCGATCAATTGTCCTGATGCAGTTGCTAAGGGAGTTTCGACATTTACTTCTTGTACAGGTAAAAATTCACGAACTGCCTCATAGGTTAGCCATTTACCCATCTCAATCATCGCAGTCCGAAATAGGGGAACTGGAGTATGTTTCTCCCGTGCGATCGTGAGCCAATGCCGAATAATGGGATGGGGTGGAACATATACACGCAGTTGGGAAGCCATTGATTTGCTCTAGTAAAACTACTACAGAGGGTACGTAATCCTGTCTGTAGTAACATCCTACAGCCCTTTGGATACCACAACACAAGGTACGTCGCATTTTCTAGCTAGTTGAATCGTAAATTTGATCTTGTTGATTTTCTTCAATATCAGGCGGAGGATCGATCTCTGGAGTCAAGGCTCTAACATGAGGTAATGATGCACCTGCTAAACCTTTAGCAATGCGGGCTGGTGAATAGTCAAGCGTGACAAAGAGAGGATAATGATATTCACCGCGATCGCTAATAATACTGCGATGCTTCCAAGGTAATAGCCAATAATATTCTTCCCCAAGCGTGACTTCCACTTGTCGCCAACGTTTTAATAGAGCGGAATAGTCTTCATTAGGACGATGGATAAACACAAAAATTTCTTGACCAGTTTTGACTTTCCAGTCAGGGTCACACATGATCAAAGCAAGATCACATTCCAACTGCATGTGGCTTTGGGTCAAGTTGGGGCTAGTAAGCTGTACAACTGGGAATGGAATTGAGATCAAGCTATCGCTAGGACGGCGTAAGCTAGGAATTAGCTCAAAATAAGGACGATATTCACGCAAGAGGGCGATCGCTTCGAGTGGGTTACTGCAATGACTGAGGAGCGTATCATAATGAAGTTGAAGGTTGCTCATGACGTAATGGTTGGCAAATGCACAAAGAATGTGGAACCTTGTTGAGAGTCTAGGTTAGGAGATTTGACTAAGATTTTGCCATTATGGGCATTGATAATATAGTGCGATAGATATAAACCTAAGCCACTACCTTGTTTTTGATGGTTGCCTTGGCGGAACCTTTGGAACAAAAATGGTTGCTCATCTGATGAAATCCCTGCACCCGTATCTGCGATCGCAATAACTACCTCGGATTCCTCTAATTTTAAGCTAACATGAACGTTGCCAGATTCGGTAAATTTAAGGGCATTACCAATCAAATTATTAAATACGCGCAGTAGTTCTAGGCGATCGCCTTTGACCGCGACGATATCATCAAGATCAGCCGTAAGTTCTAAATTTTTAGAAATAGCGATCGGCTTCAGTTCTTGCACAACTTGATTAAGCAATTCTTTCAAGTCTAACGGTTGCAAATTAATTGTCTTACTACCCGATTCATAACGGTAGACATCTAAAAGCTTATTGACCATCTCCAGCAAATTATGATTGCTGCGCCCCATGATGGTTAATGCTTCACGAATTTCTGGCGATATCTCTCCCAATACCCCATCTTGCAGCAGTCCCAACATCCGATCCGCCGCCACTAGGGGTGTCCTTAGATCATGGGTTAGGCGTGAGACAAAATCCTGTCTTTGGCGATCAATGCGATCACGCTCCGCAATACTATGTTTTAAACGTAGCAGCGATCGCACCCTTGCTAATAGTTCATCAGCCTCAATCGGCTTACGAATAAATTCATCTGCACCAAGATCTAAGCCTTTGACCGCATTAGCGCGATCGTAAGCTGTAATTAGCAAAATCGGAATAAATGGCAAATCCTTCATTGCCCTGATACGGCGAGTCACCTCATAGCCATCCATCAGGGGCATCATCACATCCAGCAAAACCAAGTCTGGTGGCTCTGACTCAATAATCTTCAAAGCGTCATGACCATTTGATGATGTGATGATCTCGTATCCCTCGTCTTCGAGAATTGTGCGAACAAGAAATAGGTTGTCTGGCACATCATCAACAATTAGTAAACGGTCAAGAGATTTCATTCAAACGCTCAAGCAAAACAGGATATCTACTATAGATGTTGTCATGAAACCGCAATCAATGCAGTCATCCTGATGATAGAAATATGGTCATCTCCCCTTACAAAATTTATGGTTGGCGCAAAGCGTCATCTGTAATTTATGGTTTTTACAGCGAATTCTGATCAAACCCGCCACAAGCCTAGTAATCTAAAAGCATTACCAACATTAAAATAATATAGCAAATTTCAGTCTAGTGAGGTACAGTAGCAAGAATGAGTAAACCAAGATTGAAAATCTGAAGTAGAAAGACTATTAAAAGCATCTTCAAGAGATTTGAGTAAATCAGGATAGTTTCTCGCGCCAATAGAACGCAGAATACTCTTAAATCTTTGACCAACAATTCTCAATTGGTGAAAGTCTGGAGAGTAAGGAGGTAGATAGATTAGGGTGACTCCTGATACCGCAATCAAAGCTTCGATATTTTCTCCCTTGTGAATAGAACAA
>NZ_NDHW01000108.1 GCF_002251945.1 Pseudanabaena sp. SR411 | reverse complement strand
TCCGTCAGGCTTTCGCCCATTGCGGAAAATTCCCCACTGCTGCCTCCCGTAGGAGTCTGGGCCGTGTCTCAGTCCCAGTGTGACTGGTCATCCTCTCAGACCAGTTATCGATCGTCGCCATGGTAGGCCATTACCCCACCATCTAGCTAATCGAACGCAAGCTCATCTACAGGCATTAAAACTTTCACCCGAAGGCATATCCGGTATTAGCAGTCATTTCTAACTGTTGTCCCGAACCTATAGGTAGATTCTTACGCGTTACTCACCCGTCCGCCACTAAGTCCGAAGACTTCGTTCGACTTGCATGTGTTAAGCATACCGCCAGCGTTCATCCTGAGCCAGGATCAAACTCTCCATGGTGTCTTTATACTTTCAGAATTGCTTCCTACTTTTCTAAAGCTTTTTTCCTTTCGGATGGGTTTGACTTTTTTAAGCTTTTCGCTTATCCTGTCGGATAGCTAGTTATCTTTCAATAATCTAGTCTTTTTTATTTCTTGACGAGGTTTATTGGTTTCTTAAAGCTTTCAAACTATTTGGTTGTCTAGGTTCTTAGCGCTTTTCTTGTGTCGGGTTCGCTTCGCTTTCGCTCGCCTCTCCCTTCAGCGCTTTATTAAGTTAGCAAGGTTACAATGCTTTGTCAAGCGTTTTCTTAAAGAAAGTTTTGAGAATAGTTTGCTTTGGCTCGTCTATTCCTTATGGTAGAAGGATTCTAGGCTCCAAAAAAAATTAGGATTTAGGCAATGCTGCTTCAATTGATTTAGTTACAAGAGCTTGAACTGCTTCTACACCTTCCCATCCTCTGATTTCCGTGACTTTCTTTTCTAGGTTTTTATAGGAACGGAAAAATTCAGCAATTTCTTCAAGGCGATGAGGGGCAATGTCGGCTAAGGTTTTGACATCAGCGTAGCGGGGATCTTTGGCAGGAACACAAAGGATCTTTTCGTCGCGATCGCCGCCATCAATCATGATCAGCATACCGATGGGACGTGCGGGAATAACGCAACCAGGGAATGTGGGTTGATCCATGATCACCATGCCATCAAGGGGGTCGCCATCATCAGCAAGGGTGTTGGGGACAAAACCATAGTCATAGGGATATTGGACCGAGGAATAAAGGACGCGATCAAGAGCGAAGGCATTGAGGTCTTTGTCGAATTCGTATTTATTTTTGCTGCCTGCGGGAATTTCGATCAGGACGTTGAGGATACCTGCTTTGGGTTGGGGGGGAATGCGCGATAAGTCCATTGAGTACTCCTTGATTTAGTTTTAGTTTTTGAGTTTTTATTTTTCTACATATGACAGATGCTAGTCGCTTAGGAGATCGCAGGCTGTCTAGAAAAAGTATAGCGATCGCAAGTACCGTTAAGACATAAAAACCAGAAAGATATAGCAACGCTAGGCGTTGCTATATCTTTCTGGTTTTTATGTTGATAGTACCAATTCATAAAAGCTTGACGGCTCTTGTGTGAATTAAGTGAATTGAAAAGTAACCCCAGTAAGTTTTTTTAAAGCAAAAAACGACTACGCCGTTTTTTGCTTTGGCATGAGTGTCTGCGGAAATTGTATTTGAGGTTAATTAGTTACGCTGATATTCACGTTAAGAAAAGTATGCTTTACTGTGATGCATGTGAAGTGTGAGGATGTGCATGTTTTTGCAGCAAGAAGCTCGGTTCCCTATTGGTGTTTTTGATAGTGGGGTTGGGGGACTTACGGTTTTACAAGAAGTTCATCGCCAATTGCCTAATGAGTCTGTGGTTTATTTCGGTGATACAGCAAGATTGCCCTACGGGAAGCGATCGCCTGCTGAGATCATTGAGTATGTGTATGAGATTTTGCACTGGATGCAGTCTGAGCAGGTCAAAATGGCAATCATGGCTTGTAATACCAGTTCGGCTTTAGCATTAGATATAGTGCGAAAGGATTTTGATTTGCCGATTTTGGGGTTGATTTTGCCAGGGGCGAGAGCAGCGGTGGGTAAAGGCAAGCGGATTGGGGTAATTGCCACGACCGCGACTGTCAAAAGTGAAGCTTATGTAAGGGCTATTTGTGAAAGCGATCCCCAAGCACAGGTGTTTCAGGTAGATTGTCCTGAATTTGTACCTTTGATTGAATCGGATCGGATCAACGATCCATACACAATGCAAGTAGCCAAGGAATATTTACAACCACTGATTGAGGCAAACATTGACACCTTAGTTTTGGGTTGTACACATTACCCACATTTGTCGGGGGTTTTACGCCAAATTTTGCCGTCTCATGTAGCGCTAGTGAATCCTGCTTCTTATGTGGTGAGGGCTGCGAGCCAAGAGTTAGATTTGATGGGGCTAAGATGCTTAGATAATCGTAGCGATCGCGCTGAAACACGGTTTTTTGTAAGCGGCGATCCAGATCGTTTTGCTCAAGTATCACGACGCTGGTTAGGAAAGACTCCGTTGGTGGAAAAAGTTTACCTATCTCCTGTAGAATTGCTGTCTTAAAGTTTTGATTGGTAAGCTCTAGTCAAGTGGGAGTAATTTTTTGAACCCATATTACAGACAATCGCTATGGCTAATACTGTTAATGGCTGGGGCATGTTTAGGTACACAAGCAATTAATGCTGAAGTGCCACTTGGGTCGCCAGTGCAGGATAATAACCTCCAAGCACAACTACCATCATCAAGCCAGCAGCTACAGTTACGCAATGTCCAAGTTAATGCTGATGGATTTGCCTTACAAATTAATGGCATTCCTCAGATGCGGACATCGAGAGTAGCTAACCCCGATCGCATTATTTTAGATTTACAAGCAACTGAAGTTTCGCCTTATATCCATAACTCCGTAGTGTCTATAAATCGCTACGGGGTACGGCAAGTTAGAGTAGCCCAGTTTCAAAAGTCCCCTGCGATCGCTCGATTAGTTTTTGACCTAGATACTACTAGTCCTATCAATTGGCAAAGTTCTTTTGATCAAGCACGAGGTTTATTAGTACTTCGCCCCATAGATCTGGCAGTAGCTGTAAATACAACCAATAGTTTGCCCCTTAAAGCCTTGCCTGTAGCTAATAATAGCTTACCGACGACTATTGACGGTTTATCGTTTAATGGTTACGGTCAACTGGTAATTCAGGCTAGTCGAGCGATCGCTTATCGGAGCAGCCTAGATTTAGCAAATAATACTTATAGTTTGACTATTCCTGCGACTCGTATTTCATCGCAGTTACGCCGCCCAGTCTTAGGAGCAAATAGCCCCATTGAGCAAATTCGCCTCACGCAGGCGGGTGATGCGGTAGTCGTTAGCGTAAAAATGGTCTCAGGTTGGCAAATTAGTGATGCTGGTCGAACTAATCCCCAAGCGATCGCTTTACAGTTGACAAGTGTTGGACAAGTTACAGCAAGTATTCCCCCAAATACGCGATCGCAAGTTCAACCCAACTATGGGAATGTAACGTCTGGTCGTCAACTAGTTGTAATTGATCCAGGGCATGGTGGTCCAGATGTAGGCGCTACTAGAAATGGAATTTACGAAAAAGATATTGTGCTAGCAATGAGTAAACAGCTCGGCAGGATATTGCAGCAAATGGGATATTCTGTGATGTATACACGCACTGAGGATATTGATCTCGATCTAGAACCAAGAGTGCAGATGGCGGAGAATGCTAGAGCGAGTGCATTTGTCAGTGTTCATGTTAATTCCCTTGATGCAAGTTCATCACAAGTAAATGGAGTTGAAACTTATCATGCGCCTAATGCGTCCTTAGGTAAGAATCTTGCAGAATTGGTACATCAGCAGATTATTGCTAGTACAGGTGCAAATGACCGTGGTGTGAGGTCAGCTAGATTTTATGTAGTTACGAAAACTTCAATGCCTGCAATTTTGGTGGAAACTGGATTTATTACTAATCCATCAGAAGCATCAAGGTTAGTCGACAGTAACTATCAAGGGCGAATGGCCGCAGCGATCGCTCAAGGAATCGATCAATTCTTGAAATCTTACCGAAGATAGATAATATGGGGAACGCCCTAGATCAAAAATCTATCAAGAATCTAGCTGTTCGATCTTCTCAACTTTTAGATCTTTATGCCCACGGGAGAACTACTTTGCGATATCGACAACTAGCAGTTGGAATTTTGATGACTGTAGCTACTGGCTATATCAGCCCTGTCGTAGGGGCGTTACAAGCACAGTCGATCAACAATATATCTAACTTATCTAGTAAAGTTCAACTAAATAGCATTCGAGCAACTAACAATGGCTTAATGCTAACAGTTAATGCTAATCCTCAAATTCGCATCCAAAGGGAGGATAATCCTGATCGCTTAATTGTCGATCTCCAAAATACGAATTTGGCGCAACAGTTACATCAATCAACTCTGCCTATGAACCGACTCGGCATTAAACAAGTCAGAGTTGCCCAGTTTCAGAATAATCCTGCGATCGCCAGACTAGTTTTTGATCTCGATAGCAGTGATCCTAATAGCAAAGTTGCATGGCAAGGTCAGTATATCGCCGCCACTAGCACACTACTACTCACTCCATCAAATCAAACGGCTCAAGCGATACCCATTAATCCCTCCGTCAATCCCAATTTGAGTCTCCCTAGACCAATCAATACCCCCAGCAGTCCCATATCTTCTGCACCTGCAGCGATCGAAAGATTGAGTTTTAGCAGTACTGGGCAACTAATAGTCTCAGCCAACCAACCAGTGAGCTATCGAGCTAATGTTGATCCCACATCAGGCACTTATAACTTAACGGTTGCCAATGCTAGAATCTCGCCCAATTTGCAGCGCCCCAGTCTTGCAGCCAACAGTCCCATCGAAAGAATTCGGTTGACACAAGTAGGAAACTCTGTGGAAATTGGGATCAAAACGATCGCTGGTTGGCAAGTGCGCGAAACTCAACGTCTCAATAATCAACAAATTCAATTACAAGTTTCATTAAATAGCGTTGTTCCGAATAACCAAACACCCTTACCTAATAATAATCCTGTTAACCAAACTGTCCCAAATACAGGCGATCGTCGCCGAGGAGTAATCGTAGTTGATGCAGGACACGGAGGTCGAGATCCAGGGGCAGTAGCTAATGGCATATATGAAAAAAATGTAGTCTTGCCGATCAGCCTAAATTTAGGACAAGCTTTACAGGCAATGGGCTATACAGTTTATTACACTCGTACTAATGATGTAGAAATTGATTTAGAGCCACGAGTTGCCCTTGCAGAACGCATTAGAGCTGATGTGTTTGTAAGTGTTCATGCCAATGCGCTTGCTCCAGGTAATAGCGGCATCAGTGGGATCGAAACCTACCATTCACGCAACTCAACAGTTGGCAAAGAACTAGCTAGCTATGTGCATTCACAGATCATCTCGGCTACAGGTGCAAGAGATCGATCCGTTAGAGGTGCAGGTTTTTATGTAATTGCTAAAACTTCGATGCCTGCAATTTTAGTCGAGACTGGCTTTGTGACTAATCCAACTGAGGCGAGAAACCTCAGCAATCCTAACTATCAAAAACAGATGGCTGATGCGATCGCAAGAGGTATTGATCAGTTCATGCGTGTTCGTGGCAGATAAAAGTCAGATAAAAAGAAGGGTGGCGCAATGCGCCACCCTTCTTTTAAGAAGCAACTCTAGAAAATTCTAAAGGAGATTGAGATTGCTGTTGATGTCTAGCATCGGTAATTAACCAATCTAAGGCTGCTGCTTGCAAGTCAATAGTTGCGCCCGTTTTGTCAACACAATAACGCCCAAACACCAACTTATCAACTAACCGCACATCTGATAAGCGCGAATACTCAAAAATCACACTGCGCTCAACCACAGCACCACTGCAAACATGACAGTTAGGGCCAATCATTGTTGGACCAATGATAGTCGCACCATCCTCTATTTGAGTCATGCCACCAATATAGACAGGTCCACGGATATCCACCTTATCCCAATTCACCGAAACATTTAAACCTGTATAAACGCCTGGTCTAACTTCATGTCCAGGAATATTCACGTTTTTAATTTTGTCTGAAAGGACATCTTGGATTGCTTGCCAATAATCAGGAACTTTACCAATATCTACCCATTGAAAGTCCATGGAAATGGCATGGAAAGGAAGATTAGCTGATACCAACTTAGGAAACAAATCACTGCCAAGGTCAAATTCCACACCTGAAGGCACATAATCGAGAATTTCTGGCTCGAAGATATAGATACCTGTATTGATCGTGTTGCTAAGCGCAGACTCAATACTTGGTTTTTCCTGAAACTGCTTAATTCGACCATCGGAGTCTGTAACTACAACTCCATAGCTCGACACCTGATCTCTAGGAACAGTCTTAGTAATAATCGTAGCTAGAGACTTTTTTTGACGATGCCAGTTAACGGCATAGGTGAGATCGAGATCGATCAGAGCATCACCACAAAGAACCACAAAGGTATCGTCAAAAAATGGAGAGAAATCTTGGATTTTTTTGAGCCCACCAGCCGAACCAAGCGCACTACCTTGGAGTTTGCCATCAATAATAGTTCCTTCAAAGGAATAGGCCATCTGCACGCCAAATTTTTGCCCGTCTCGAAAATAGTTTTCGATCTCTTCTGACAAGTGGCTAACGTTAACCATGATCCGATCAAAGCCGTGCTGTCTTAGTAACTCAACTAAGAACTCCATTACAGGCTTTTGCATGATCGGGATCATGGGCTTAGGCATGATATTCGTGATCGGGCGGATTCTAGTACCTTTACCCGCAGCCAAGATCATGGCTTTCATAAATTACGTTCTCCTCTGACTACGATTAAATGGCCCTTGCATATCTCAGTAATTTGGTTACTATGCTATGTTCAAGCTCCCTAAAAATCCGTCTTATCATACCCTGTAAGCAGTCCTAAAAAATTTAGGGAAAACAAGCGAGCAAGCCTCTAGCGTATATAGACCCTGCTTTGTCTTGACGATCCGACTTTCTAAACATCGATACTACGACTGTTGTATAGACTCATCGCTTTTTCTAGCCCATCCAATAAAATGCTGGTCACTGTAGACTCAGCCAGATCAAGAATTTCGGACAAGATTTTAGTTTCTGTGGACGAAAATCCTCCTAAAACATGGTTCGTGACGTTTTGATTAGCTTTGGAGGCGATCGCCTCGTCACCATGTAATTTACCACCACGCCCAATCCCAAGACGAAGCCGAGGAAAATTCTGCGTGCCAAGATGCGAAATTATCGACTTCATCCCATTGTGTCCACCTGCTGAGCCTGAAGGACGCAATCGCAATTTACCAAGGGGTAGATCCATATCGTCATAGATGACCAAAATATTTGCAGGATTTCCTTTAAACCAATCGGCACAAGCTCGCACCGATTGACCTGACACATTCATATAGGTAGTGGGCTTGAGCAAACGGATTTTACCGCTACTGGCTAATCGACTCGACAATCTACCTTCACCAAAAATGCCGTAAAATCGCTTTTCTTTGCCGAGGGAGATACTCCAAGATGTGGCTAAGCGATCGATCGCCATAAAACCAATATTGTGGCGGGTGCGTTCATATTCTGCACCAGGATTGCCAAGTCCCACGATTAGAGAAATAGATTGAGTCTCAGACATCCGCAGTGGTTACAACTTCCTTAACTTCTGATGGGACAACTATGGGTTCAGTGGTAGATTGGACTGGCTCTGGAGCCGCCGTAGGGGTTATTTCTTCTAGACGAGCAGTTTCGCGATCAGCTTCGCGCTTAAACTCTGATTCAAATTCACGGGAGGCATCTTGAAAACCTTTAATCGCTTTGCCCATGCTACGACCGATTTCTGGCAGTTTTTTGGGGCCAAAAATCAATAGAGCTACAAGCATGATCAGAATCATTTCAGGCAAGCCAATACCGAAAATATTCATGGAGAGTGACCTTAAATTTATATACAACGAAAACTATTGATACATTAAAGGCACGCAGAGCGTGCCTTTAATATTTGCTTAGGATAGCTAAAATTTAGCCGCCCCAGTTGAGGTTAACACCATCAAGTAGCAAGGAGGAGTTGTACAACTGGAGGATAATTACCAGAAATACAAGAAATAACGCCATGAATACAGCCATGAGAGGGGTAGTTCCCCATCCACGAGAGACCTTACCGTATTCTGCATTTAGGGGTCTGAGGATATCGCCAAGGCGGGTACGTTGTGACATAACTTTGTCTTCTTAAAAGGATTGTTACAAAATAGTATAATTGTAATTAAGAATAACTCAAATCATTGGTTCAATTCATGGAAAACGCAACTTCGATCGCGGTGACTATCGCCGTATGTGTGATCGTTTTAACGGCTTATGCGATATATGTGGCGTTTGGACCACCTAATAAAGAATTAGTCGATCAGTTTGAAGAACACGAAGATTAATTTAACTAAACCGTGCTTTGCGCGGTTTAGGCAAAGATATGAGTAAAAACTTTCGACTAACTCATGCGGTATTGGATGTAGCGGCAGTCTATGCGATCGCCGACAATGCGCGTAATGGGGCAGTGGTAATGATGAGCGGGATGGTACGCAATCAGACTGGGGAGCGAGCAGTCGATTATTTGGACTATCAAGCTTACGAATCGATGGCTTTACAAGTTTTTCAGGAAATTAGCGATCGCTGCCATGCCAAATTTCCAGATATTACCGAAGTTGTCATTCATCATCGACTTGGCAAACTCAAAATTGGCGAAATTAGCGTTTTAGTTGCGGTTGGGTCGCCACATCGGGCGGAGGCATTCGAGGCTTGTCGCTATGCGATCGACACCTTAAAAATAGATGCCCCAATTTGGAAAAAAGAATTTTGGCTAGATGGGGTCAGCAGTTGGGTAAATTGTCCCATATAGGTAAAAGGACGCTTTGCGTCCTTTTATTTGGAGTTTTTGATGCTGCTAGAAAAATCTTTTTTTGAGCGTCCTGCCCATGAAGTTGCACCAGATTTATTGGGATGTACTTTAGTTAGAAGGATTGACAAGATTGAATATCGGGGAATTATTGTCGAAACTGAAGCCTATGATGCTACCGATCCTGCTTGTCATGGCTATCGACGCAAAACTCAGCGCAATGCTGCTATTTTTGGCGCACCCTGTACTGCCTATGTCTATTTAATTTATGGAATTTATCATTGCTTCAATATTGTGACCGATCGCGAAGATTTTTGTAGTGCGGTATTAATTCGGGCGATCGAATGCGATCGCTTACCAAGTTGGCATAACCCCAAAGAAAAAGCGCATCGAGCAGGGGCTGGACCGGGCAAACTTTGCCGCCTATTGAAAATTGATCGGCAACTTGATGGGGTAAAGCTGCATCCTGATTCAGATCTATGGCTAGAAGCGCGATCACCAGATTTTAACGAGCCAATTTTTCAAACTACTAGAATCGGAATTACCCAAGGAGTAGATATTCCTTGGCGCTGGTATTTACGTGATCGCACCTCAATATCTCGAAAAGCTAACTAAATAAGAATTAGTGTTGCGGCGCAAAGCGCCGCAACACTAATTCTTGGGTGGAACTATCGACAGAGCTTTAGGCGGCGATCGCTGACTCTATCTATAGCAGTCCTAAATGGGTTGTGAGAGTGTGCCCCGAAGGGGCGCACTCTCACAACCCTGTAAAAGCGCTATATCTGTATATTGATAACTTTAGGAATAACCTTTTCATAACTTTTGGGTAAATAAATATTGGGTTTAGGAAGTAGGATGTTCGCACGAGATAAAAAATTACAGTTGCACAGCTAAAAAGCTTGATCTAAATTAACGGCTAAATGAACAAATTGTTTAGATAGAAAAAGCAGCTTTCCAAATTAATGTTTTCTACGAATTATCCAGACAGAGAGTTATCCAGACATTTGAATCAATAATTTATTAAATCAATTTAGACATTTTTAGTGCCTCTAAACTGGGGAAAGGAGAAAAAAGCAATGCGTATTGAAGTAATGCAACCAACGGGACATCTTAACGCCACTAGTACTAACTATTTTCGTCAGCAAGCTAGTCATGTGTTAGATCGGAAACCTGATGTATTACTTATTGACCTAAAACATCTCAAACAGATGGATAGTTCAGGCTTGGGGGCTTTAATTTTTGCTTTGAGGAGCGCTAAGGCGATCGGTTGTAGATTTGCACTCTGCTCAATCAGCGAGTACATCGACTTTTTGCTAGAAGCAACCTCAATGAAGACTTTATTTGATGTATTTGAAAATCGCAGCCAGTTTGAACATTCTTTGAAGAAAGTTTAAGGCTACTTTGAAATTTTCTAAAAGAGACATGTTGCTAAGCACCATGTCTCTTTTAGTTTTTTATATTGGCGATCGCTATTTTTGTTAAAACTTAAAATCAAAAAAGAGATAATGCTCTTTGCCCCATCTCTTTTTTGAGGACAGCAGCCAATTCGTTACAGCGATCGCTCTAACAAAGCGTTGCAAATATTGTTAAAATTTCCCCATCCTACTGACTGATCAATAAGATCAAACAAATTATGGAACCTAAAGAAAACACTGTCGAAGAGATGGCAGAAGCTCTAGCCGAAACTTCAGAAGTTACTAGCGCCGCAGAAGAAACTACCGAATCTCCCACAGCAACAACGCCAGTAACATCTACATCTGAAGCAATAACAGATGCTACCCCACCCATAGATGATGCACTCCAAGGGAGCTTTGATCTTTTGAAACAAGTCAAGGAACTTTGGGAGGAGTACTTTGGTGAAGGTAAAAAAGCCAATCGCACTCTAGCGATCGCCATAATTGCTACTATTCCTGTATTGATTGCCACATCAGAACTTTTAGGCTTTTTAAATAAATTACCCGTATTGCCTAGCGTCTTTGAATTAGTTGGCTTTGTTTATTCGGTATGGTTTATTTATCGATACCTATTACTTGCCAATACTCGCAAAGAGCTAATTGATGGGATCACAGCTTGGAAAAACAAAGTTTTTGGCTAAATAACTAATCTAAAGACAAGGGGCTTAAGAAGCCCTTTGTCTATAAGCGTGGTGTTTAGAGATAGGATATTAGCAAAGTAAAGCAACATCAAAAATTGTTAAGCTGTTTAATAAACAGTCTTGGGAAGTGAAGAGGTATATACGTCAAGCATGGGCAAAATTGTAGGTATTGACTTGGGTACGACAAACTCTGTGGTAGCCGTTATGGAAGGTGGCAAACCCATAGTGATTGCAAACTCAGAAGGTAGCCGCACCACTCCCTCCGTTGTTAGCTTTACTAAAGATGGCGAACGTCTTGTCGGGCAAATGGCACGTCGGCAAGCAGTGCTAAATCCTGACAATACCTTTTATTCTGTCAAGCGTTTTATCGGCCGTAAGCATAGTGAACTCTCGGCGGAAACTAAGCGCGTTCCCTATACAGTGCGTCGTGATGAGCAGGGAAATATTAAGTTACGCAGTTCTAGACTTGAGAAAGATTTTGCGCCTGAAGAAATTTCGGCAATGGTAATTCGCAAACTCGTGGATGAAGCGAGTCGGTATCTAGGCGAACCTGTAACTGGGGCAGTAATTACAGTACCTGCCTATTTTAATGATTCGCAAAGACAGGCCACAAAGGACGCTGGACGAATTGCGGGGATCGAAGTTAAGCGAATTTTAAATGAACCGACGGCTGCCTCGTTAGCCTATGGATTAGATAAAAAATCCAACAAGAAAATTTTAGTATTTGACCTTGGTGGTGGCACGTTTGATGTGTCGGTGCTAGAGGTGAGCGACGGTTTATTTGAAGTTAAGGCAACGACGGGCGATACGCAGTTAGGCGGCGATGATTTCGATCGCCAAATTGTCAATTATCTCGCTGAAGAATTTTTAAAATCCGATGGTGTCGATCTGCGGAAAGAGCGCCAAGCTTTACAACGTCTGACCGAAGCCGCCGAAAAAGCCAAAATCGAGCTTTCGACAGTGGGCGTAACCGAAATTAATTTACCGTTTATCACGGCGACAACTGAAGGACCTTTACATTTAGAAACCAGTTTAAAGCGATCTCAGTTTGAGCGACTCAGCGCCGATTTATTAGAACGCTTACAAATTCCCCTCGATCGCGTGTTAAAGGATGCCCAAATTAGTCCGCGCCAAATCGATGAAGTGGTTTTAGTTGGTGGCTCGACGCGAATTCCTGCGGTACAGGAAATGGTGGAAAGAGCGATCGGCAAGCCACCCAGTCAAAGTGTAAATCCTGATGAAGTGGTGGCGATCGGCGCAGTGATCCAAGCCGCGATTTTGTCGGGCGAAATTAAGGATGTGTTACTGCTGGATGTCACACCTTTATCTTTGGGTGTGGAAACTTCGGGCGGTGTAGTCAAACGTTTGATTCCCCGAAATACGACGATCCCCTGTCGCAAAATGGAATTATTTACGACTGCCGAAGATAATCAAACCTCTGTAGAAATCCATGTGATCCAAGGCGAACGAGATCTTGCTGAATATAACAAGTCACTGGGGCGCTTTAAACTAAGCGGACTCGATCCTCAGCCGCGTGGTATGGCTCAGGTGGATGTCACTTTTGACCTGAATACCGATGGGATTTTAGCAGTAACCGCTAGCGATCGCCGCACGGGTGTCGAACGTCGCGTCACGATTAAGGGTGCTTCGACTTTAGACGAGAAAGAAGTACAGCGCATGGTCACTGAGGCTGAGCAATTTGCCGATCGCGATCGCGCCAAACGGGAACGTATCGAAAAACTTAATCGTGCCGATAACTTGGCGGTGGGAGCCGAGCGTCAACTGAAGGAATTAGCGCTGAACTATGGCTATAAACTCAGTTACGAACGCCGCAAACAAATTGAGGGATCAATTAAAAAACTGAGAGATGCGATCGCCAAGGAAGATGATGCCTTAATTGATCGCGCTCAGTCTGAGTTACAGGAAGCTCTCTATGCGCTATCGACGGAACTCTATGCCGAAGATGATGAATATTATGATGATGAGGATGACGATCTCTTCGGTGGCATCCTCGAAAGTATCGGTAGTTTTGCCAGTCGTAACAAACGTGGCAAGGACGAAGATGAGCGTCGCCGCCCCAATACGCGAGTGTCCTACGATGACGATGATGATTGGATGTAGATAAAAAAGGCGGCGCAAAGCGCCGCCTTTTTTATTTTTTGGAGGTAAGCCAATAGGTTTGCATGAGTCCTTTCCCCTTGACCTCGATCGCACCACGCTCGACTAAATCAAACTTATGCTTGAGCAGTTCATAGGTAGCAGCAGTCACTTGAATTTTGCCAACTTCGCTGTGAGACTCCATCCGACTCGCCACATTCACCGTGTCACCCCAGAGATCGTAAATAAACTTTTGCGTACCGATCACCCCTGCAATTACCGCACCCGTATGAATACCAACGCGGATTTGTAATGGTCTACCAGTCAAATCACGAAGTTCCGCCACTTTATCAACCATGTCTAAAGCCATACAGGCGATCGCCTCTGCATGTTTTTCGGTGGGAATAGGAATACCACCTGCCACCATATAGGCATCACCTATGGTTTTAATTTTCTCTAAGCCATAGGTTTCGCAGAGCGTATCAAAATTAGAAAAAATCAGATTTAGCAGATCGACCAAATCTTGAGGAGCGAGTTCCGAGGACATTCTCGTAAAACTAACTAGATCAGCAAAGAGAACCGTGACAGACTCAAAACTATCCGCAATGACCCCATGAACTTGCTTGAGGCGATCGGCGATCGCTTTCGGCAGAATGTTTAATAGCAGTCTTTCTGATTTCTCTTGCTCAGCATGAAGTGCTTCTTCAGCAAGTTTCCGTTCCGTAATGTCATCAAGCACCCCCAAAACCCCAATAGTCTTACCTTCAGCATCAATAATTGGCAACTTGCTAATGTCTAGCCATATGGATTTTCCCGACTTATCAGGATTGAGTTTGCGCTGAATCACATGCATTTCAGGAATATTCGATTCCATAATTTGCTGATCGTGAGTCCGAAATATATTTGCCAATTCAGGATTACCAATTAGATCGTAATCAGTCTTACCGACCACACTTTCTGGAGTCTCCAGTTGAGCATACATCGCCCAATTTTTATTACATCCCCTAAACACCAGATTTGTATCTTTCCAGAAAATTTGTTGAGGAATGCTATCAATGATTAATCGCAAATAGGTTTTTTGTTCTTCGAGAGCTTGCTCGGCTCTCACACGAGCCGTAATATCCTGAAAACTCCATACCCGACCGATAATCTGATCGCCAACCCTTTGGGGACGGGAATAGCGTTCCAAAACTCGGCCATCAACTAGTTCTAACAAATCATAACTTTCACGCTCAGGATGGCGATAAAACTCCTGCGATCGCTGCATAAAGTCTTGAGGATCGAGCATCTTTTCCGATAAAAACTCTAATCTCAGGTCATAATCGGGGATCGATAAAACCTCTGGCGATAACCCAAACATATCCACAAAGCGTTGATTGTAGCTATTGATATGCCCAACTCGATCCACGGCTACCACACCATCCGCGATCGATTCAAAGGTAGCTCTTTGCAAACTCACAAACTCTTCTAGCGTAGACTCAATTCTCTTCCTTTCCGTAATATCAACCCCAATCGAGAGAATTTCCACCAATTTTCCTGAATCGTCTAAAATTGGACGATTTGCCCAAGATATCCATACCTGCTCTCCATCATTACGGATATTTTGACTTTCTTGAAACATTGATATCTGAGGAGACTTATTACGATTATCCATCCAATTAATTAAGTCCGAAACAGTAGTATCATCACTATCTTTGACAATCGTGCCACTAATATTTCTGCCCACCATCTCATCTTCTTTCCGAAATCCGAAGAAAGTTAAACCATATTCATTGATGAATTTAATTGTGCCGACAGTATTGATGCGTAAAATGATGCAATTGGCAGCTTCAACGAGTGTGCGATATTTGATTTCGCTAGTTTTTAATTCAGCAGTACGCTGTTCTACCCGAATTTCTAATTCCTCTTTACTTTGAGCAAGCGCCATAAATGAAATCTGTAACTGTTGCGCCATTTGATTAAAGGAGTCAGCCAGAATCGATAGCTCTCGCACATTAGCAGTTTCAATCGGATGGTAGGGCTGACCAGTAGCCAAATCTGCTGAAGCAGAAAGTGTCGCTAGCAAATGTGAAGCATCAATGAGCTTCTCCACGGGTTTGGCAATCCATTTTGATGTATAAAAACCTGTCAGGCTCGCAAAGATTAGAGCTAAAGCACATAGCACAATCGTATTGCGCGTATTAATATTAATGCGATCACGAAAGTCTTCTTCAGATACTGCCACAATCATTAGCCAGTCTAGTCCCTGAGCATTGCGTAATCTCGTAATCTGAATATATTGAGTTGCGCCTTCCCATTCCATTTGGACTTGCTGATGCTTGGGAATATCAGCAGAATTGGAATATTTTTGTTGAAGATTTTGAAAGACTAGGCGTAGTAGGGGATTTTGGCTTTTAAGTGCGTGAATACGTTGTTGTTTTTGACCTATGGAAATATAGGGTGCTTCCGAAGTTGATGTGGCAACTATTTCCCCTGATGGTTCCAGAATAAAGGCTTGTCCTGTTTTAGCAATTTTTAATTGGCGCAGAAAGTCACCAATTTGAGAAAGCGTTAAGTCGATCGCAATGACTCCGCGCAAGTTACCAGATTCGCTATAAATCGGCAAAGAAGCCGTAATTCCTAAAATCGGACGTGCTACAAATGGATAAATAGGACTCCAGACTGTTTGACGAGCCTTAACTGCTCCTTTATACCAAGGGCGATCGCGGGGATCGTAAATATTTACTTCAATTTGGTTAAGAGCTTTACCAGCATTATCTAAGCGATAGATTACTTTTTGCAGTGGTGCAGCTAAATTCGGCGAAGAAGATCGATGCAACACCAAAGCATTACCTTCTCTCCTCTCCACGCCGAGAAATTGCCCTTGAGGATTTGCGGCATAGAAAAAATATAAACTTTGAGCTTGGCGCATCTGTTGCCAAAATAATTTATCTAAGCTATTCAAATTCTCAAAATTCAAATAGCCCGCTTTTGCCATAGCCCCGTGAGCTTGCAAAATTTCTAAAGGAGCGTCAAAGTAGCCTCGCACATGAGCTTCAATCGTATTGGTTACTTCCTGTCCAATTTGAGGAGCTAGTTCTTGAGTTGCTTCCCGTCCATTCTGTACCGATAACCATCCCGTAATTCCCACAGCCGCAATCACTTGAGTCACAAAGGGAACTATCAGCAATATCTTGAGAGAAAGCTGGCGATCGCGTTGAGATTTGGCATCTGTACTGGCAGGAGCAGTCATACAAAAAGCTGCGTATAAAGTGCTAGACAATCCCCATAATAAAGTGATCCTCATAGAAAAGTACGAGTCTGCGCGTATTTGCTCATTTATTGCCTGAGGTTTGCTCTAATGAGTAAGTAGACAAAGCCTAAAACCTCTAGCCCACACTGCGCGTAGGCTAGAGGTTTTAGATCTGGATTTTTATTACCATCAAAGTTATGTCTGAAGTTAATTCTGAAGCGATCGCCCAAAAGATCACCGATCGCCTAAATCAAATTCGGGTCAATATTCCGCCACAGGTAAAACTAGTTGCTGTCAGCAAATACACGACGACAGAGGCAATCCGCGCGGCTTACCATGCTGGTGTGCGTGACTTTGCCGAATCGCGTGTACAAGAAGCAAAAATCAAGCAAACAGAGCTAGCAGATTTAACTGATATCACATGGCACATGATCGGATCTCTGCAAAGTAACAAAGCCAAACAAGCAATCAACCAATTTGATTGGATTCATTCTATTGATCGCCTTAGTCTCGCCGAACAATGCGATCGTCTCATATCTGATCTGGGGAAATCACCGAAGCTGTTATTACAGGTCAAGCTAGCCGAAGACCCTCACAAGTCAGGCTGGTCAGAATCAGAACTATTAGCAGATTTACCCACATTAGCAAAATTACAAAATCTCAATATCGTTGGGCTAATGACAATTCTGCCCCTTGGTCTAGACGAATCTCAAGCCTATGCAGTTTTTAGCCGTGCTACTGAATTAGCCGCAAAAATGCGATCGCTCGGTTGGGCAAATATCCAAGAACTATCTATGGGCATGTCCGCCGACTATGCGATCGCCGTCAAAGCAGGTGCTTCGATCATTCGGATTGGCAGCCAGATTTTTGCTCTGTAATTTATCAGTGAGACAGAGCTTTGCATCGTCTCACTGACATGGAATTTTATTTTCTGCTTGCCAGACATGCACAAACCTGTTATAAGTTTAGCGTTCTAAGCCAAATAGTTTTTCTCAGTAAAAGTTGAGAATTTGGCTAATCCTGATGGCGACAGTTTGAAATTGCTTGTGGCAATACAATAAATTGTTGCGATTTTTGTATTCTAGAACACTTTAATTTCAAATAATAATACTGATATTCCAAAATCAGAAATTAACCATGAGTATTGCTAGCTATTTTGATGTTATGGCTTTTCTCTTTTATGATGACTAATACGAAAAGCTTTAAGAAAGACTATGTATAACTAAGTTTTTATGGTGATATCACATTGTCCAATTATCATCATTTAGACTCACATAGACGCTCTTAGCTAAAATAAATTTGTTTTGCAAAGTCCTTGATAGGAAGCAAGTTTACCTAATTATTAAAAACTTGTTAAATATCAAAAAGCTCTCTTCATAGGTAACTAGTTTACTTAAGTAGTTAAGTCCTATGTACTACAAGGCTTTGTCAAATAAAAGTCGTGTTTTGTCGTATTAAAAAAAGTTAATAACTGTATCTAGCTTTTTTGCCTGTTATCGGTTACAGTCTGCGAGTAAATATTTTGTCAATACTGTTTTGGACAGTAAAGGCAATTTAACACAACTAGACAAAGCAACTCTTTGCCTTATTTTTAAGGCTGCTTTATTAGATCGCACTCCTCATCTAGTCTAGAAGTATGATGTTGCGGTTTTAAGCCAAAACTGAGGAGCACACAATAGGAGTTAATTACGATGGGAATTTTTACAAAGCTCAAGGATTTTGTTGGTTTGACTGAAGCACAAGAGTACGAATATGAGTACGATGAAGCCTCAAGCCGTGAATACCAAGACATTTATCAAGAAGATAATGGCGCGATCGCCCCAGAACCTGAAGAGCCACAAGCTCGCCGCACCCGTGAACGTCCCACCGCTTTAAGAGCAACTTCTGAAAACATGAGCAATGTAATTGGTATGCCTGGTGCTGCAAATGGTCTGTCCCAAGTCATGGTGATGGAACCTCGCACTTTTGAAGAAATGCCTCAAGCCATCCAAGCTTTACGTGAACGCAAATCAGTTGTGCTTAACTTGACGATGATGGACCCCGATCAAGCTCAGCGCGCAGTTGACTTTGTTGCTGGTGGTACTTATGCCCTTGATGGTCATCAAGAACGTATTGGCGACAGCATCTTCCTGTTTGCACCTTCCTGTGTTCAAGTCACATCACAGTCTTCAGTATTGAACGAAGCACCCATGCCTCAGCCTCGCGTGGTACGTCCTACCGCCGCACCTGCTCCAGCATGGGCAACCGAAGCACCCGTTAGCCGTTTCGCTCAATAATATCTAGGTTATTGGTGAATCCTTGAAAGCTCAACTCAGTATTATCGGTGGCGGTGTAATGGGTGAGGCAATTTTGTCTCGCCTGATCGCTAGTAACCTTTACCTGCCATCCGATGTCTGCGTCAGCGATCCGATGCCAGAGCGTCGCGCTCTGTTAGAAAAAAAATACGGGGTGCAAGTTACGCCCAATAATTTGGTAGCCGCGGAAGCGGAGATCATGCTTCTTGCCGTTAAGCCACAATCACTAAATGCGGCTGCGATCGGTTTAGCAAATGCGCCTGCTAATTGCATTGTGTCAATTTTAGCTGGTGTAACTTTGGCGAAACTAGAGGCGATGTTTCCCTCTAAACCAATTATCCGAGCCATGCCCAATACACCAGCGCAAGTGGGTGCAGGTGTAACTGCGATCGCGGCAAATGCCTTAGTAACCGCAGCACAGTTAGATGCTGTGCGAAAAATTTTTGGGGCAGTTGGTACTGTTGTCGAAGTTGCCGAATCACTGATGAATGCGGTCACAGGTTTATCTGGTTCTGGACCCGCTTACGTTGCGCTCATGGTTGAGGCAATGGCGGATGGGGGCGTAGCAGCAGGCTTGCCAAGAGCGATCGCCATGCAATTAGCCACGCAAACGGTTTTAGGAACCGCACAATTATTAACTGAAACGAAGTTACATCCTGCTCAATTGAAAGATCAAGTCACCAGTCCTGCGGGCACAACCATTGCGGCGATCGCTCAGTTAGAAAAAGCGGGCTTGCGTTCCGCTATGATAGAAGCCGTGCTTGCGGCAACCCATCGGGCTGACCAATTAGGCAAGCAATAAGTTTTTTTAGCTTCCTGCAAAGCAGGAAACTAAAAGTTTAATTGAGCAGATTGGGAGTTAGAGGTTTTGGATTATCGTCAAGCGGGTGTAGACATCGAAGCAGGTCGCACTTTCGTGGAAAAAATTCGCGATTCTGTTGCGAGAACCCATCGTCTAGGTGTATTGGGAGATCTAGGTGGTTTTGGTGGATGTTTTGAACTGCCCACAGGTTATCGACAACCCGTTCTCGTTTCAGGTACAGACGGCGTTGGCACAAAGCTAAAAATTGCTCAAGCAGCCAATAAACATGACACCATCGGCATTGACTTAGTAGCAATGTGCGTAAATGATGTGTTGACCTCTGGTGCAGAGCCTTTATTTTTCTTAGATTATTTAGCTACAGGCAAGCTAGAACCCGATCAACTTGCTGAAGTAGTTAAGGGCATTGCCGATGGTTGTCAGATGGCAGGTTGTGCCTTGCTCGGTGGCGAAACGGCGGAAATGCCAGGGTTTTATGGTGTAGGCGAATATGATGCGGCGGGTTTTTGTGTAGCGATCGCCGAAAAGTCAGAAATGCTCAATGGAACGCAGGTCAATATTGGTGATGTGGTCATTGGTTTGGCGAGTTCAGGCATCCACAGCAATGGCTATAGCCTTGTTCGCAAAATCATCGAAACTAAAGGCTATAACTGGGACGATAAGTTAGAAATTTCCATCGATACTCAGGATTTGACCTTGGCTGAAGTATTTCTCACGCCCACCCAGATTTACGTCAAGCCAGTTTTGGCAGCACTCAAAGCAAATTTTGGTATTCACGGACTCGCACATATCACAGGCGGCGGCTTACCCGAAAATTTGCCACGCTGCCTCGGTGAAGGTCAAGCTGTACAGATTTTCCGTGATAGTTGGCAGATTCCTGCTCTATTTCAGTGGTTACAAGCTGAAGGAGAAGTGCCAGAACTAGATATGTTTAATACTTTTAATATGGGTATTGGTATGGCGGTGGTCGTTGATCCAACTAAAGCCGATGAGGCGATCGCCTATTTCCAATCCCAAGGCTTTGTCACCAATCGCATCGGGGAAGTCATCGCTGCCGAGCGATCGCTAATCTTCACTTAAAAGATAAAAAAGGAGCGCAATGCGCTCCTTTTTTATTAATCACCGTTCAATTGCAAGATCGCCATAAATGCGGCTTGCGGCACTTCCACCGTACCAATCGACTTCATCCGCTTTTTACCCTTTTTCTGCTTCTCCAAAAGTTTCTTCTTCCGAGAAATGTCACCGCCGTAGCACTTACTCAGCACATTCTTACGCAAAGCCGAAATATTCTCACGGGCAAGAATTTTAGAACCGATCGCCGCTTGAATCGGAATCTGGAACTGTTGCTTAGGAATTAGTTCTCTGAGCTTGGATACTAGCGCCCGACCAACGTTATAGGACTTGTCGCGGTGAACAATGCAAGCCAAAGCATCGACTGGTTCTTCGTTGACGAGAATATCCACTAGCACCAGATCGTTAGGACGATAACCAATAATTTGATATTCCATACTGGCGTATCCCTTAGTGCGTGACTTCATCTGGTCGAAGAAATCGGTCACCATTTCGGCTAATGGTAGTTCGTAAATTAAAGTAGCCCGTTCCGTAGTGATGTACTTCGTATCGACAAATACACCGCGTCTGGCTACGCACAACTCCATCAATGTACCAATGTAAATTTGCGGAGTCATGATCTCCAACTTCACATATGGCTCCTCGATCTGTTTCCTTGAATTGGGTGGCGGTAACTCACTCGGATTATCAATCATTAAGATCTCATCGTTATTAGTCGTCACCCGATAAATTACCGATGGCGCAGTCACGATCAAATCGAGATTGTATTCACGTTCCAGACGCTCCTGCACAATTTCCATATGCAGCATCCCCAAAAATCCGCATCGAAAACCGAAGCCCATCGCGTTCGAGGTCTCTGGCTCATAGTTTAAAGATGCATCGTTGAGCTTGAGTTTCGTTAAAGCTTCACGCAATTCCTCAAACTGATCGGCATCAGTGGGAAACATGCCACAGAAAACCATCGGCTTGGCTTCTTCGTATCCTGGGAAAGGTTCTGGTGCTGAGTCGATCGCCGAAGTAATCGTGTCACCCACCCGTGCATGGGCAACCATCTTGATCGCCGCCGCCAGATAGCCCACTTCCCCTGCATGTAATTCCTCAACTTGAATTTGCCCTGGAGCGAGTACACCAAGCTCGTCAATCACATATTCCTGACCTGAAGCCATAAATTTGACACGATCGCCTTTTTTGACCGTGCCATCCATCACCCGAAAGTAAACAATTACCCCCCGATAGGCATCGTAATAACTATCAAAAATCAAAGCACGTAAAGGCTGATCGACCGTATCCTTCGGTGGCGGTACTCTTAAAACGATCGCCTCAAGGATCTCGCGAATCCCAATCCCCTGCTTTGCCGAGGCATGAATTGCGTCCGCGCAGTCTAAGCCAATTAATTCCTCAATTTCATGGGCAATGCGATCGGGATCGGCTCCTGGTAAATCGATCTTATTTAATACAGGCACAATTTCTAAATCGTTAGCTAAAGCCAAATAAACATTAGCCAGAGTCTGAGCCTCCACACCCTGCGACGCATCAACTACTAGCAAAGCTCCTTCACAAGCTGCCAAACTGCGCGATACCTCATAGGAAAAGTCCACATGTCCAGGGGTATCGATCAAGTTAATCGTATACTCATCACCATTAAGAGCCTGATAATTCATCCGCGCTGCTTGCAGCTTAATGGTGATCCCCCGCTCTCGTTCTAGATCCATATTGTCGAGAAATTGCGCCTTCATATCCCGATCCGCCACCGTGCCTGTAAATTGCAGCAAGCGATCGGCAAGCGTTGACTTACCATGATCAATATGGGCAATGATTGAAAAGTTGCGAATACGAGAGACGGGTACGTTGGTCATAAAATCACAATGCGGCGAGACTGTCCGATCCTACTTTAAATTAAAGTAGTGTAAATAACTGTAACAATGCTAATGCACTCTCATGCAGTTAAGTTCATTAGTTTAAGGGGTTACAAACTTACTTAGTCCTTTGATATTTTAGGCAAAGCTACACAAAACAGGGTTTTCCCCAAACCTGCGCCTATATATTCACCCAAAGCACCATATACACAAAAAATCTCTTCTCAAAAATTGTGTTTAGGGGTAATGTACAAGAGCTAGTAAACTGAGTGAGATTTTGCCAAGGTTTGTGAGCCAAATTAGCCGACTTCTCATATTACTAGATTGTATGAGTAATAATAGCTATAGTAGTTTCATCTAAAAATTGAAACATACTCGCTAGCCTGTTCAGCAGGAATAGCTAGGCGCTTCTAAGATTAACTATGGTCAATGTAATTCAGCCAATGTAATTCAACCTAGCAAAAGACAGGAAGCAACTTCTATGTAAATTCAATTTCATCGTGTACAACAGTTACGCAGGGCAGAGTAAGCAATGAGTATAAGCAATCGAGTTCGACTATATGAACTCTCTCGAGAGTTAGATCTCGACACCAAAGATGTCATCGCGGTGTGTGAGAAATTAAATATAGTTGTCAAAAGTCATAGTAGTACAATTACAGAATCAGAGGCGGAATTGGTACGCATCAAAGCCCCTCAACATTATCCCAAAACGAACGATCCCAAAACTTCTGAAAAGAAAGCAATTGCTGTGGCAAAGACCAAAGAATCCGATGCTCGTATTGCCAAGCAACAAATTCTTGCTGTTACCAAGCCCACAATTCGGCTCAATACTCCGCCTGCCTCTGGTAATGTAGGAGCTACACCTCCTTTGCATCCGCCTCTCAACTCATCTAATGCGATCGCTGAGCCTAGCTCAGAATCTCCTGCTAAAACTGCTGTTATTAACCCTCCCTTGCCCATGCCCTCTGCTTCTTCATTAGTTAAGCCTCCTAGTCGTCCTTCTGTCTCAGAAGGCGAACAGTCCGAAACTACACCTGCGCCCAAAATTGAATTGACCTCAGAAACTGAATTGACCTCACCAGTAAATCCCCAAGCGATCAAAGACTCTCAGCCAGCATCGCCATCAGAATCAAAGACAGAATTAATTGCGCCGCCAACTGCCCCCAAATCACCAGAAAAGCCTGCTGCATCGATTCCTGCCAAAATCTCAGTTGAGGAGCCAGCGATCGCAGCAAGAGTCAGTCCATCCAAACAAGCACCCAAAGAACAACCCCGTAAAGAAAATCCAAAGGCTGAGCGACCACAAGCAGAAAAAGCTGAGCGCCCTGTTGGAGCAAAACAAGCTTTAGTAAGTGTGTCACCACCTCAAGTCAAATTGAATAAGCCTGTAGCACCAGAACGTCCCAAGCCTCCTGCATCTGTTGCACCTAAAGCAGTTATTGCCCCTAAACCTCCAGCCGCCAGACCTTCAGATGAGTCAAGGATTTCGGCAAAAGCTAATCAGAGTAAGTCTGAGCAAGACCGATCCGAGCAGTTCACCCAAGAAACCAATTCAGAAACAGTTAAGGTAAACAAGCCTGAAAAGCCAAAACTGAACAAACCTGCTGAGCAACCTGTGGCTCCTGCTAACGGTAGACCTCAAGGTCGTGGGCCAAAATTGGTCAAGGACTCGGTACTTATTGAACGGGGGATCACTGCTCCGACAGAGCCACCACACAACTTGCGTCCTCCGATGCCCACCTTAATGCGTGCGCCTGAGAAGCCCGTAATTGCTGACAAGACTGGCAAAAAACCTGAAGCTGCGGGTGGATTTAACCCTGCATTGCCTGAGCTTTTGGAAAAACCAACCTTACCAAATAAGGCTAACAAGCGTAAGGGTAAATCTAAGGAAGAAGAAGAAAAGGATTTATTAGAGCTTAAAGAAAAGAATCGCCTGAATAAGCCCAAGCGCTATCTGCGTGATTTTGCGGATGATGACGATGATGCCGCCGATCTTGAAGCTGCGGCTGAGCTAGCCCAGATCAGTTTGTCACTAGCTCGTCCTGCGGCTCGTCCTAAGGCTGTAGCAGTGCCATCGAAGCCAACTATGGCGGCTGACATTAAACCAACGCAAAAGGGTAAAAGATCTGCACCAAGTCGCGATCGCCGTCACCAACAAGTCGAAGTTATTCCTGAAAAGCCTACCTCAGTAGAAATTGAGGAGGGTATGACCGTCGCCGTACTAGCCAAGCGCTTAGTACTTTCCGAGACAGAAGTGATTCGCACCCTGTTTATGAAGGGGATCATGGCGAATATCAACCAAACCCTTGATGTCGGTACTGCCAAAATGGTGGCGGCGGAATTGGGCTATGAAGTTCACGATCCTGAAGTCGTCGAGTTAGCGCTCAAGACCGAAATGATCGATGTCGGCGACCTTGATAAACTCCAACGTCGTCCTCCTGTAGTTACGATCATGGGACACGTTGACCACGGTAAAACGACTTTGCTCGATGCAATTCGTAAGAGTAAAGTCGCCCAAGGAGAAGCAGGTGGTATTACTCAACATATCGGTGCATATCACGTCGATGTTGAGCATAACGGTCAGAAGCAGCAGATCGTCTTCCTCGACACTCCTGGTCACGAAGCCTTTACTGCCATGCGTGCCCGTGGTACGAAGGTCACTGACATTGCTGTATTAGTTGTTGCCGCCGATGATGGTGTACAACCTCAAACCATTGAAGCAATTAGCCATGCCCGTGCAGCTAAAGTACCAATCGTGGTTGCCATTAACAAGGTAGACAAGGTTGAAGCTCAGCCCGATCGCATTCGCCAAGAGTTAACCGAATATGCTCTCGTTGCTGAAGAATGGGGTGGCGACACAATCATGGTTCCTGTAAGTGCAATCCGTCGCGAGAACCTTGATACCTTGCTAGAAATGATCTTACTGGTTGCTGAAGTTGAAGATTTACAGGCTAACCCTAACCGTACGGCTAAGGGTACGGTCATCGAAGCTCACCTCGATAAGGCGAAGGGACCCGTAGCAACATTGCTAGTTCAAAACGGTACATTGCGCGTTGGTGATATCTTCGTGGCGGGTGCAGCTTTCGGTAAGGTACGGGCGATGGTGGACGATCGCGGTGTACGTGTCGATAAGGCTTCGCCATCCTTCGCGGTGGAAGTCCTTGGTTTAGGCGATGTCCCTGCGGCGGGTGATGAGTTTGAAGTCTACCTTGATGAAAAACAAGCCCGTGCGATCGCCGATCAACGCACCATGGATCAACGTCAAGCCCGCTTGGTACAAGCCATGGCTTCACGTCGTGTCACCCTTGGTACTTTGTCAGAAAAAGTCAAAGAAGGCGACCTCAAGGAACTCAATATTATTCTCAAGGCCGACGTACAAGGCTCCCTCGAAGCAATTCTTGGTTCCTTGGCTCAACTACCTCAACGCGAAGTCCAACTCCGCATCCTCCTCTCGGCTCCTGGTGAAATCACCGAAAACGATATCAGTTTAGCGGCTGCTAGTTCGGCGGTTGTACTTGGTTTCAATACCACAATGGCTCCTGGCGCAAGACAGGCTGCTGATGAAATGGGTGTTGACTTCCGCGATTACAACGTCATTTACAAGCTCTTGGAAGATATCCAAGATGCGATGGAAGGTTTACTCGATCCTGAAATGGTTGAAGAATACCTCGGTCAAGCTGAAGTCCGCGCCATCTTTACGATTGGTAAGGGGGCTGTGGCTGGTTGCTATGTCCAGAATGGCAAGCTGATCCGAAACTGTAATGTCCGTGTCAAACGTGGCAATGAGGTTGTGCATTCAGCCGTACTTGACTCGCTGCGACGGGTTAAGGATGATGCGAAGGAGGTCGCCTCTGGATTTGAGTGCGGTATTTCTCTTGCGAAGTTCTCGACATGGAAAGAGGGCGACACCATCGAAGCCTTCCGCATGGTCACCAAGCGTCGCACGCTAGCTACTTCTTAATAAAAAAGCGTCCCTAGGGACGCTTTTTTAAGCGAATAATACAAAAAAATGGCTAAGCCATTTTTTGTATTATTCGCTTTGTTCTCTTCTTCTTTCCGATAGGCGCATCAAAATCTCTGTATGCACCTCACGAGTAATCGGATAAAAATATGCCAAACCTAAACCAATCACAAGGGCGATCGTCGGCAAAGGACCGATCGCTAAGCGAATTGCAAATAGGGCTGAATCAGGTTGAGTTGGTAAGGGCTTGCAAGGCACACTCTCTTGAAATTTAGCCCATGACAAACCTAGACCAAGTAAAAACAAACCAGCCGCTAGCCCAAACTTTTGTAATAGCACCATGAAGGCATAGAAAATTCCTTCACGGCGTTGTCCTGTCTCTAGCTCATCAAGATCCGTGACATCAGGAATCATTGACCAAGGAATCAGATAAGCGGTGGAAACACCAGCACCTGCCATAATCGCTAGTATATAGAGCAGCACCACTTGTCCTTCTTGCAAGAAAAATAATCCTGCTTGGGCAATAATCCAAATACCTGAACCCATGAAGTAAGCTGCTTTTTTACCAAATCTTTTACTGATCTCACTCCATACCGATAGCATGACTAGCGCCGTACCTTGAACAGCGATCGTCACAAGAATAAAATCACTTTCCTGCATCTTCATCCAATTCACCACAAAATAGGGAATGATCGAGGCAGTGATTTGTAAGGCTAGCCATGAGCAGAAATAGATGCCAATCACGAACAGAAATGGACGATTGCTAAAGACAACTTTTAACTGCTCAAAAAAGCTCATCTCCTCTGTAGTCGCATCAATGGATTCATTATGAAGTCGATGCCGATCGCTGGCGATCGCTCTTCTTTTAATTCCCCAGACACACCAATAAATCGAGATGCTAGAAATAATGGCACAGACTGCACCCAGCACAATATATTGCATCCCACCTGTATTACAGCTATCAGTCTGTCGCGCAGGATCTTTAAAGAAGGCAAAAATTAATTGGGCGATAAATAACGAGAGGATACTGCCACCGATGGAGAAGGTAAAACGGAAGGTGTTAAGGCTAGTACGTTCGTTATAATCTTGAGTAATTTCAGGCGTGAGCGCAGTATAGGGAAGATTAACGGCTGTGAAAAAGAGATTAAACACTATGCCCACAATCACGTAATACCAGAAAAGAATCATCTTATCGGTGCTAGGTACTAGCCATTGCGCGAAAAATGACAGTCCAAAAGGAATCGCCGCATAGATCATCCAAGGTAGTCGCCTTCCCATTTTGGATTTGGTGCGATCGCTAAGTACACCGACAATCGGGTCATTGATGGCATCAAAGATTTTGCCAATTAATAAAACCACCCCTGCAAGGGCAGGTTCGAGTCCTGCGACATTAGTAAAAAAGAATAATAGAAAAAATGAGAGCAAATTTGTGGTGATCGAAGTGCCAAGATCGCCTGCCCCATAGGCTAATTTTTCACTAAAAGTTAATTTAGCTTGGGTGAGGTCATATTGGGATGCATCAAAGGAACTTTCGGAATTACTCATGGTTGATTGCGTAATTTCAGTTTTAAATTATGAGAGGCTTACCCGTAGATAAGCCTCTCATAACTCATTTAGAATTTCTTTAGCATAGGGCAAACCTTGCTCGGCATAATGGGAATAGTTATTTTCGTAAGTTATTGTCATGAATTCAGAAAATCCAACTAGTCCTACACCTGCTGCATCTAATCAGTTGCGAAATTTATTAGTGGCGATCGCTGCCATCCTCTTGACAACAGCCTTATTTTTCGGATTTCAGACACAACAAAGCAGCACATCGCTGGATGCAGTCGCGGCAGCGGCGCTGCCCATTGATGAAGCTTTAGCTAATGGGAAACCAACTACGATTGAGTTTTATGCGGATTGGTGTACTAGTTGTCAGTCGATGGCGGCGGATAATTTATCACTGGAAAAGGAATATAGCGATCGCATGAATTTTGTGATGCTAAATGTAGACAATACTAAGTGGTTGCCAGAGGTAACTAAATATCGGGTTGATGGGATTCCTCGGTTTATTTTTTTAGATCGTACTAATCAGGCGATCGGTGATGCTACAGGTGTGATCCCTCGCGAAATTATGGCGACAAATATCGAGGCGGCGATCACTGACCAGCCTTTACCCCATAACAGCATTAGTAGCGATCGCACATCACCGATCTCTGAGCCAAAAGCCGCCGACATCTCCCAACCAAGGGATCACTCGTAATTTTTATGAGGGCGCTTTGCGAGCTTGAAACAAACCCCCATAAACAAAAAAGCCACGCAAAGCATGGCTTTTTTGTTTATGGGGTTTGGCGAGTTACTTCGGGTGGATTGATGAAACTAGGTGATGAGTTTGGGCTTGTTGATGGAGACACATTCGGAGTCGCATTTGGCAAGGGCAAAGTAATGTTTTCAATAATGCTAGTCCCGTTACCACCATTGTTGGGAGTTGTGGAATTTATCGAATCATTGGACTCTTGAGAATCTGGGGAGCTTGAATTGGTGGGGCTAGAATTGTTATTGCTAGCAGGTAAACTACCACCATTGAGAAAATATTCGTAAGTCGTTCGCGAGATTTGGCGGATTAACTCATTGGCGCGTTGATCATTATCAGGACGCTTGACCATTACCGCGATCGCATAGCGTTTACCATTGGGCATATCCACAATCCCCGCATCACCAACTGCCGAACCAATATCTCCTGTTTTATGAATAATTCTTGCCTCTTCACCAAGCCCCTTGGGCAAGAGTGTGTTAGTCACGGGGCGGCGCATGATATCCATAAAGCGATCGCGACTACGTGGCTCAATCAATTTGCCTTTATCGAGCATGGCTAATAACGTCACCATATCTTGAGTACTAATTGTATTTGTACCTTCAAGATCAGGCAGTTGATTCTTGATGACTATATTATTTAGCCCCCAAGATTTAAAGCGCTGATTCAGTGCTGTAAAACCACCGAGACGCTTAATGATCATATTAGTGGCCGTGTTATCACTAATCACAATCATTTGGGTTGCGGTTTCTAGAGCCGTGATTTTTGTACCCGTTGGTAAGAACTGAAAATCACCCGCTTCACCCACCTTAACATCGGCGGTCATCTCTAGCTGTTCGTCAAGCTTAATTTTGCCTGCATCCACATCCTGAAAAAAGGCAACTAAAATCGGCGTTTTAATCGTACTAGCCGCAGCGATCGGCTGATTTGCCCCAACTTGGACATAAGCCCCAGAGTCAAGATCAACCACCATCATTTGCATGGCGAGATCTTTTTCTTTAGCCGTCAATTCCTTGACCTTGCTTAGCAAAGGAGCTGCTTCAGTTTTGAGTTCAAGGGGAGCAATATCTGGAGATTTATTAGCCTCTTCCTTCGCAACCAATTCTGTCGCATTAGTTTTTGCAGCAATAGATTGCTGATTTTGCCAGAAAGAGATGGCAGTCCCAGCAATCACACTCAGCCCAATACCTGCGATCGCTAAACGTAGTACATGCCACCCCAAAGACTTAATAGGTGACTTGATGGGAATTGTCCGATTGATCCCATTGACTTTTTTGCGTGGTCTTAGCTCAGGAGATTTATTATCAGAGCGTTGCTCAGTACGAGCTTCCACAAAACCTTGGCGGTTGGGTAATGGCTTAACTTTATTCTCCAATATCCGTCCTTCAGAACGGCGATCCGAACGATTACTAAATCGATTGTCTATGATCGGCTCTGGGGATCGATTTGATTCAGGCGATCGTCCCAGACGAGGTGGAGCTTCAGAACTAATCGGGCGGAGAACAGAGTCACTATTGCTTGTCACAGCCTTGGCGCGACGTTCGCGCAACTTATTTAAACGCGCTTCTCGACTTTTTTCGGTAGCGTCAGGCGATGAAAAGTTTCTTGGTTCCACTGCTATTTATAACTCCGATACAAAAATGTCTCTACTAACCGATTAACTACTCGCGTACAACGCGAGTAGTTATGAATCAAGATGAGCCGTAGCCCAATTAACTTGGCGCAAAATCCCCCGCAGCATGGCAACTTCCGATGGACTCAGATTTGCGCGATCGAAGATATGCCGAAACTTTCGCAATCGATGAGCGGCGGTATGTGGATAAACATAGCCGATCTTGAGCAGTACTGCTTCAAGTTGCTGGTAGCAAGCTTCTAAGTCTGCGCGGGTAGCAAGGTCTATGGGTGCTGACTCTATCAAATCTTGAGCAATTTGGCTAGTCAAATTTTCGTGACATTGGGGATTTTCCTGCAACAGTTGCAATTGATAGCAACAAACGCCCACCGCCTGAGCCAAATTGAGCGAAGGATATTCAGGGTTGACGGGGATACGCATCACTTGCTGACAATGTTGAATCTCAGTATTGCTCAAGCCTCGATCCTCTGCACCAAAGACGATCGCACTGGTTTTAGCCTGCATCAACCAACTCAAACCTTTTTGGGGATCAGTCACTTTCATTTCACCCTGGTCAATGCGACCTGCGGTAGCGATCGCCCGATGGCAGCCAACTAAGGCGGCTGGCACAGTATCAACAATCCTTGCATTTTCTAAAATTTCTGGGGCATGAACTGCCATGTGTCGAGCTTCTTCGCCAAGGCGATCGCATTGCGGATTGACCAACCACAATTCCGCCAGTCCAAAATTTTTCATTACCCTTGCCACTGAGCCAAGGTTTCGCGCCCCCGCTGTCTCGACTAACACAATTCTTATATTTGATGTGGTATTTGGCATATAGCGATCGTAAAGCAATTTTAGTCCTATGACACTACTTTTCCCATTCGATATGTCCGTTAATATTAAAATTCTCAAAAGTCTGGAGAATTTCTATACAAAACTCTTGTAGTTCCTGATTTTCCTCTTTCTTAGAAAGCTCATACAAGCGAATAAACATCTTTTTCCCTGTCTCAGTTTGCTTAAGATTTTTCTGGAGAAAATTATGCTGGCTACACAAAGTTTGACCATTTTCAATGGTGGCTAAACCTCCCATATCTTTAGGTTTAATATGATCAACGTGCAATTCTGCGCCATTCTGTCGCCCAGCGCCACAAATTACACACTTATAACCATCACGCTTTAAAATCTCATTTTTCTGAGCGCTTGAAAAATCTGCTTGGCGTTTATTTTGGGCATATTTAGGATCGTATTTATAAACTCCTTTCGCTATTTTTTGGAGAAAACCTTTTTGGTATAAAGATCTAATTCCTCTATCTGGATCTCTAAATATTTTTCCAGTACGCTCTAAATATTTTGAACTTACCCAATCAACAACATCTTTAGTGTGTATCTCAATATCAGGATACATTTCAAAATATTCTTTAATGATGTTAAGTTGAACCGTACTCTTTTCTGTAAGTTCATGATGAATGTCAGACACTTATTAATCTACCTTCTTTGACAAACTGATCTTTATTAATGACTTTGCATTTAACCAAACAATTAATTAAGTTTTTAGCAACTTCGCGGACAACAGGAACTGCAACTGAGTTGCCAAATCGCCTATACATTTGGGTTCTCGAAACAGGGATAACAAAGTTTTGAGGATATCCCATAATTGCTTTACATTCATTTTCACTCAGCAATCTAATTCCAGTCTCTCCATCTTTAACAAATGTTCCTGTCAATCTCTGGATTTTGTGATAAGTAGAGCATAAAGTTTTTACCTGAATCTTAGATTTTCGATCAATTAGCTCTGGTCTACCATCATCTAATTTAAATAAATATGAATTCTGTAAATGCTTAGATATTGAATATCCACTCACATTTTCTTCTACATAAGAACCAATAAATTCTTTACTTGTATGAGGGATAGGAAAGCTAAATTCAGGAATATCAATAGAAACATCTTCAGATATTCCTACTATGAATATTCTTTTTCTAACTTGTGGCACACCATAGTCTTTTGCATCTAAAACACTCCAAAAAACATGATATCTAACATCAGGTTGACATAGAAAAAGATATTGTCTATTCACAGAGACAGATAAAGTTTCTAATATAATACTTAAAGTTTTTCCACCATCATGGGTTACTAAACCCTCAACATTTTCTAACATAAAAGCTTTAGGCTTTTTCTCTTTTAAAATTTTTACCACATCATAAAATAAAGTTCCTTGCGTTGGATGTTCAAAGCCTTCACGTTTACCGATTGAACTAAATGGTTGGCATGGAAATCCAGCCGTTAAGATGTCAATATCTGGAATTGTAGATGGATGAATTTTAGTAATATCTCCATGAGGTGTTTCACCAAAATTAGCTGCATAAGTTATTTGTGCATATTTATCCCACTCAGAAGAAAACACACATTTGCCGTTAAGATTTTCTAGGGCAATTCTAAATCCACCAATCCCAGCAAATAAATCTGCAAAAACAAAACTCATTTTTATCTCGATATTTCTGATGTTGATGCGTTACGTTACACTAACGCATCCTACAAATAATAAGCTTCGCCAGTTGTTGCAAGAGTTTAAATTGCTGTGCCAAGTAAATACAACAAGCTCATTCTGATCGCTACGCCGTTAGTTACCTGTTTATCAATCAAGCTTAAACGGGGATCATCCATCAGGTCAGAGCTAATTTCTACGCCGCGATTAACTGGACCGGGGTGCAGAACTTGGACATTGGGCGCACATTTGGCAAGGCGATCGCGAGTTATGCCATACCTTGCATGATATTCCCGCAAACTGGGAATTAGAAATTGTCCCATGCGCTCCATTTGCAAGCGCAAAGTCATCACAAAATCCGCATCCTCAAGGGCTGGCTCAAGGGTGTAATGGATTTTTGCGCCATATTCGGCAAATTCTGGTGGTAATAATGTTGGCGGAGCCGCTAGATGCACATCTGCACCGTTAGTAAGCAAACTCCAAAGATTTGATCGCGCAACCCGTGAATGCAAAATATCACCGACGATCGCTATTTTTTTACCTTTTAGATCCTTAGCTGTTGGCGCTTTGGGATTGAGATACATGCAAAGGGTCAATAAATCTAATAAAGCTTGGGATGGATGTTCGTGCTTGCCATCACCAGCATTGAGGATCGCCACCTTGCCACTGAGGGCATCCATATCGCGGGCGATCGCCAAGGGTACACCTGCCGACTGATGGCGAATCACCATGATATCTGTCCCCATAGCCAAAAAAGTCCGCGCTGTATCAAGGATCGTTTCACCCTTGGTGAGAGCAGATGTGCCGGGGGCAAAATTTAAGGTGTCCGCCGAAAGTCGCTTAGCAGCAAGCTCAAAACTATTACGGGTACGGGTCGAAGATTCAAAAAACAAATTAGCAACAACTTTGCTCTGCAAGGTTGGTACTTTTTTATTGCGTCGTGACAGCACTTCTAAAAAGCTAACGGCTGTCTGCAAGACCGTTTCATAATCATTCGGCGTAAAATCAGCCAGCGAGATTACATGTCTTCGCTGCCAAGTAAGTTCAGTCATGGTGCTTTAAAGCTAGGAGATAAGAGAGATGCCCGAAATCATGCCGATGGGGGCAGGGGCAACCATGTCGTCTGGCAAAAAAGCGCGAGAGCTAACTAGTACTAACGTAAATAAAAAGATGGCAAAAATGATGAACGGTGCAATGTACTGACGAAAGAAAGGCACAGGTTTAAATCATAGATAACAATCATATTATCTACGATTTACAGCGCTTTACGCTAAATTAACATTCTATAGCAAAGCAAGTTTTGCTTAAGACATAAAACCCAAGAATTGAGTGGCGGCGCGAAGCGCCGCCACTCAATTCTTGGGTTTTGGTTTGTACTAGCTAACTCTTTTTTTGCTATAAGTACCCGTGCAAAACCCGTAAAGCTGCGCCCCTGAGGGGCGCAACTTTACGGGTTTTGCTTTGTTATTAATTATGCATAGCTACTTAATAAATTTTTGAAAGCGCGGCAGAGCCGCGCTTTCAAAAATTTATTAAGCTATAAACCACAAAATAATGCTATATTAATAAGCCTGCTAAAATATCCAGATAGTATTGAACTAGATCACCCCCAGAAACTAGAGCCATAAACCCATGATGAAGTTGAGATTAAAGCGATTTGGCAAAAAATTTGAAGCCAGCTATCGCATCGTTGCCGTAAACAGCACTAGCCGTCGCGATGGTCGTCCCCTCGCTGAACTCGGTTTCTACAACCCACGCACCAAAGAAACCCAACTTGATGTACCTGCGATCGTGCTTCGCATTAAGCAAGGCGCTCAACCTACCGACACAGTACGTCGCATCCTCGAAAAAGCGAAGGTATTCGATCTCGTTACTGCCTAATTCTCTGAATTAATTTCTAATTTGTGCCCATCTAAACTTGTGCCAGACTATAACGCCTTAATTAGTTTTTTGCTGAAGCCATTATTAGCTCATCCAGAGGCGCTTCGGGTAGATTTTGAATCAAATAGCAAAAGCGATCGCGTCTGGATCAGAGTTGCTTTCGATCCAGAAGATCGGGGGCGAATTTTTGGTAAAGGGGGACGGACAATCCAAGCAGTTCGGACAGTGGTGATGACCGCAGCCGAAGAAGCTGGTCATAGTGCTAGATTTGAAGTCTTTGACCCAACCCCCAACGCAAATTCTGACGATTATCAAGACCGAAATATAGATCGTTCTGAGCCAGAACGACAACAAGTCCAAGTTGAGCGTCCTCGGATCAATGTTGAAAAGCCGAAGCGACGAGAAATTTAAAATAAAGGGGCGCTAAGCGCCCCTTTATTTTGTGTAATTCATAAGTGAGATCAAGTATATGAATGTCGGCACAGAAATTCTTTGTATTGGCACAGAGCTATTGCTAGGCGAAATTCTTAATAGCAATGCTCAGTATTTGGCGCAGCAACTTGCCCTGTTGGGAGTCCCACATTTTTATCAAACCGTTGTCGGTGATAATCCCGATCGCATTCATCAGGCTTTAGAAATTGCGGCTAGCCGTTCTAACTTGATCATCACTACTGGCGGACTTGGCCCCACACCTGACGATCTCACCACTGAGGCGATCGCTAATTTCTTTAATACGCCCCTCGAAGAACGTTCTGAAATTTGGGAGCGAATTGAGCAGATGTTTGCTCAGACAGGGCGGACACTGACGATTAATAACCGTAAGCAAGCATTAATGCCCAAGGGTGCGGAGATATTACATAATCCCGTTGGCACTGCTCCCGGCATGATCTGGGAGCCTAAGCCAAATTTATTGATTCTCACTTTCCCTGGTGTACCCAGTGAGCTTTACCCAATGTGGGAGCAAACTGCTGCACCTTTGCTGCAAGCGAGAAACTACGGACAGGGAACATTTCACTCTAAGGTTTTACTGTACTGGGGCATTGCCGAGTCAGCCCTAGCCACTAAGGTTAATCATTTATTCGATCTCAAAAATCCTACGGTTGCACCCTATGCCAATTATGGACAGGCAAGACTGAGGATTACGGCAAGGGCAAATACGCAAGAAGAGGCGATCGCTTTAATCGCCCCAGTTGAAGCGGAGATTCGGGAACTCACAGGTGAGTTTTGCTATGGCACTGATGAAGATACTTTGGCGACTGTGGCAGGTAAGCTTTTACTGGAACGTGGTCAAACTCTGGCAGTTGCTGAATCCTGCACAGGCGGATGGTTAGGCGAAACACTCACAGAAATATCGGGTAGTTCTAGTTATTTTCTCGGCGGCGTAATCAGTTATAGCAACGATGTCAAAGTTGATTTACTTAATGTAGATCGCCAAATCCTCGATCAGCATGGTGCGGTCAGTGCGATCGTTGCCGAACAAATGGCGATCGGGGTCAAGTCAAAGCTCAAATCTGACTGGGGCATTAGCATCACGGGGATCGCGGGACCAACGGGTGGTACTGAGACTAAACCTGTTGGCTTGATTTACGTGGGGATCGCCTACCCCGATGGCAAAGTCGAGGCGATCGAGTTGCGTTTTAGTCCCTCTAGAGGAAGAAATTGGATTAGAAAGGCAACTGTAATGTCAGCTTTAGATTTGTTTAGGAAAAGATTTGTTATGATTGGGTAAATAAGCCTAGACGATGATAGGGAGCTAAGCATAGTGAAAGCGATCAAGAAAGCACTGAAAGAGATCGGCGAAATTCTAAATCGCGTTCTGGAAGCCCTTTTGGGTCAAAATCAGCCACAGCCTGAGTTGATTCCTATACCAGTAAGAAATAACTCACGACGCGACCATCGCCATTAAGGTTATAAGACTCGCTTAGCGGGTCTTATATTTTGTTGGGGGGATATGTTGGGCGATCGCTCATTTCATTAAGAAAGATCAGAATCCTAAAAAATAGAAGTTAAGCTTTGTGCTTCCTCTATTTTTTAGGATGATAATTTAGCGAATCACTGTGATTGCAGTCAATTCTAATATTGAGAGAGATTGTTTTTTATAATATTGAGTATCCTAGTGCTTTTAAGTTGGTAGCAGTTTTATGACACTTCAAAATCTAGAACCACAACTACTTGCCCTAACGCCCAACGAAAAAGCACAAGCAATCCAACTATTAGTTCAAAGTTTAAGCAGTCCTTGGCGGGGAATTGAGAAAACGCCCCATGTCTGCGGTGGGGATGCTTGTATTGTCAGAACTCGCATTCCTGTTTGGGTATTAGTTAACGCACGCAACTTAGGTATTAGTGAAGTTCAACTTTTAAAAGATTATCCAACTCTCTCCGCAACTGATTTAGCTAATGCTTGGGTTTACGCTACAGCTTATCCTGAAGAAATTGCACTCGCAATTAAGGAAAACGAAGAAGACTAATGGCACGGTTATATGCTGATGAACAGTTTCCCTTAGAGGTCGTAGAACACTTACGTGATTTTGGGCATGATGTTCTCACTGTCCAAGAAGCAGGAAATGCTAATTTAAAAATTCCTGATGATCAAGTTCTTACATTTGCTAGCAGTAAGGAGCGACTAGTTTTAACCTTAAATCGTAAGGACTTCAAACGGTTGCATCGTATTGCTCCAATACATGAAGGTATTGTTATTTGTACGGATGACTCAGATAGACTTGGCTTAGCAAAACGCATTCATGCAGCAATGTCGGCAGAATCATCATTTGCAGGCAAGTTAATTAGTATAGTGCGCCCAACCAAGTGAATCACTACCAACTTGCATCACATTTATTTAAAGCGTTGCAAATTCAGATTCGAGGCGATCACTATCTCTTTCCATTTCCATTTCTAAGACTGAAGTAGATTGCTGAGCCTCTTGGAAATAAATAATATCTTTGCGGGGATCGACTTCACCAGTTTTAATACGCAGATTATCGCCCACTTGAATCTGACGATTAATTCGCATCGGTAACTTCAATCCTAAGTCCTCGATCAGCACTAGCGCCAGTTTTTCATTTTCGCGCAACCAATCCAGCATCAGCGCTTCCCACACCACATCTTTGTTACGACGCAGATATTCTAGGCTCCAATAGCGTACCGACTGCTTCTCGACCTGATTAGCATCCCAAATCGCAGGATCGATCGCTTGCAAAATGGCTGTGAGCATTTCTGCCGTAAAGGGTAAAGGCTCCTCGCGCAAAAAAGCTTTGATTTGCCAATGAGCTAATAGATCGCTATAACGACGAATTGGCGAAGTTACCTGTGCATAGGCATCCAGTCCTAAACCTGAATGGCGCGACGCATATAGCCCTAATGAGCCTTTAGTCATACAGCGACAAATTGCAAATTCGCGCACGGGACCTGATGGCAATTGCATCAAGGTATCGAGGGGAGGCAATTCGGGCTGTTCTTGGTAACGATAGGGGATGGGAATATTATTTGTTTGCGCGAATTTAGCGGCGACTTCACCAGCAAGGATCATCATTTCGGCGACCAGTTGACGCGAGAAGGTATCTTCCATCAGTTCTAAGGTGAGGCGATCGCCATTTTTAGAGTCAACCTTGACGCTGGTATCAGGTAAATGAATTTCGATCGCACCCTGATCAACGCGCCATTTTTTGCGGAGGCGGGCAAAGTCAGCAAGGCGATCAAGATCGTCCTCCACACCAAGTTGCAACATTTCCTCAACATCTTCATAGGTGAGGCGATAGTTGGGCTTCACTAAACTTGCCACGATCTCATAATGGGTAACTGCGCCAACTTCATCAAGATCGACGGTAAAAGACATCGCATGACAAACTTTATTTTCGATCAAACTCATGGGGCCAGCCGCTAGCTCAATCGGAAACATGGGGATCACGCCTGTGGGCAAGTAAACACTTGTACCCCGCTTACGAGCATCCTTATCCAGAGGACTTTCAGGATCGAGCCATCTTGTCGGATCAGCAATATGAATCCAAATGCGTTTGCGTCCATCCGCTAGCGTCTCAATACTCAGACCATCATCAATTTCCGTGGTACTAATATCGTCAATCGTATAAACATGTAGATGGGTGAGATCGCGCCGCAAGTCTCCCATGTTGTCAGGAATTGGGGAAGTGAAACATTCTTGGGCGGCAGCAATCAATTCATTGGCAAAGCGAATCGGAATCTGACTACGCAGCAAATTCAGATTTTCATGTTCACTCCAAATACCGAGATCGACTAGCATTTGGAAAGCAGCTTGTTCATTTTTCGAGCGTTTGGCAAAACTTAAAAGCTCTTGGGCAGCAGCCTTATCTGAAGCTTCATCACCATGAAGGGCATAACGCTCTAGACAATCTAGGCGACTGCGATCGCTAGTTGTCCATGCTACGTCACCACCTGAAAGCTTAGTAGTTAGCTTTTGCTGAAATTCTTCGATTAATTTAGCTCGTTGAGCCGCAGCATCAGCTTGATGCTTTAACTCTGCGACTTGCGAACTGGAACGTGGCTCATAGAGATCACCTTTTTGCTTAAAGTAAATTTTGTCATTACTTAATAAACAATAGGATGCGTAGGAAGTAACAGCAGATAATTCTGAAAATAGAAGATTAGCAAGATCGTTGGGATTTGTGGCTTGGTTATCTTCGATCAAAATTTCCCATGCGACTTCTAGGCTAGAAGGATCGAGAAATTTTTCAATTTTTTGTAAAAATGAGGGGATTTGCAGATGGGTAAAACTAGCACTTTCGCCATTAGCTTTGATGGTGTAGTTAATTTCGCGGGGATGGATGGTGTGGGTATTGCCATTTTCATCGATCGCTTGAAAGTGTTTTTTGCCTTCAGGACGATCAATTACGACAAGGCGGCGATCGCCATGCAATTTCACTTCGACTAGCGTACCTTTTTCCAAAATTGCCCCTTGTCCACCAAAGCCAAAAATTTTCTTTAATATTCTACCGTTTTATATAGCGGTCGCTATATAAAACCCAAAACTAGAGGCGGTGCAAAGCACCGCCTCTAGTTTTGGGGTAGCAAAGCTACTCCTTTAAGTTACTGAAGTTAGACAATTTCATAATGCATCGTGCTGGCGATCGCACCAACCGCAGAGGCGGCGATCGCAGGTTGGTAAGCGCTGAGTGCAAATAATGTTGATGTAGGTTGTTTGGGGGCTGCAAGCATAGCAGTTCCCAAAACTAGCAAGGCAATACTAGATTTAAGGCTAAAAGTGCTATTCATCTTCATATTCCTCCAACAATCTTTTCCCGACGAGCGCAATGACTCAATTTGCGTCTTTTTGTTTCCCGTGCTTTAGCTGAGCTGCATCTATCAACCTATTTCACAGTGACTAATTGGAAATTTAGTCGCAAAAAATCACTTCTCTTACATTCATAGTAGTTGCTAAAACTAAATAGGAATGTAATTTAGCTATCAAGTTTGCAGTGATTGTAGTCACATATGGCATTGCCGTTATCAGGTAACCCATAAAGCCCATAAATTAGTGCGAAACATTTCTTACTACTTTATGGGCTTTATCAAAAGGTGCAAAGCTCTAAGTGGGTGATTTAGTTTTGTGGATAAAGTCTTTTAATGAATCGATTAATTTGCGATTGAGCATGGGCTTTAGCCTGTGCCGAATTAGCAGTGGTAAGGGTCACAATATCAAGCCCCATTGGGTTTACGGCTGCATCAATTTGCCCGTTTTGTTTATTGCCAGAAGCATCAATTGTTTCTAAGGACTGTTCGGCGATCTCATCAGTCGGAATTTCCACCTGTGTCTCCGTGACTGTGCGTTCTACGGAATTAGCAACTACACTCTCGTTCGTAGCCGTAACGCCTGTATGTACATAGGTTTCCGTTGTTGATCGTTCAACAATATTCTCAGAAACAGCATCAGGAATATTTTCAGCGATGATACCTTGTCTGAATCCTGATCCCTGCATGAATTGATTACCTAAAGGTTTTGCAGATGAATAGGTATGCGTAAACGAGTGGTTTATGGGTGAAATATAGGTATTAATTTCTAGTTCTTGGGCGATCGCAGGACTCACCTCTTTCTCCACCGCACTTTGCTCTAAACCACTAATCAAAGAACAAGGTGGCACGATCGTGCCTTTGCCAATTACCGCACGCACAATTGAACTCGAAGCACCAATGCAAGCTCCTTCTCCAATTTTGCAAGTTCCATAAACCAGAACTCCAGCCCCCAAATTTGCCCCAGCCCCAATTTCTAAAAGTCCATCTTGGGCATGAAGGACAGCACCCATCCCAATACATGCACCTGCCGCGATCGTAATTCGTCCACCCTGATCAGCTTGGATTAATACGCCCGATGCGATCGCCGCAGTTTGATCGATCACTACATCCCCACAAACGTAGGAGCGAAAATCTCCGATCGGTTCTAACGGTGGTAAGTAGTTCGATTGCATGATTTTTATATTCTCTAAATTCATCAAGGACTTCGCTAAGTTCTTGACAACAATTACTCGCTAATTACTTTCTAAATAGAGAACCTCGCTTTGCGAGGTTCTCTAGAAACGTTACTTTGCAGGACGTTGAATGATACCTTCAAATACGCGACGTTTTGCCTTGGGGTCAATACCTAGCAAACGCACATACTCATCACCATGCTCAGCAAGACAAGCTTCTAAGGCCCGAATTACTTCAGACTCATTTGAGGCGGCGATCGGTGAACAGCTATGCCAAGAACTAGTACGGAAATGGCGCTCATCAGCATGTTCCGTGCCAATGCGATATCCCTGAGACAACAGTTGACGAATACGTGACAGCATATCTGCACTGAGATTACCAACACTACCGCCACCATAGGAACTATTGCTAGAGTTGCTCACCTTAACCGCAGTCCGAGTTGCGGCCACAGGCTGTCCCCCTGGGCGATGCACTAGCAGTTCGACAACACGGCGTTTTGCCTTAGTATCAACTCCGACAAGGCGCACATATTCATCGCTATATTCAGCGATGTAATTTTCTAAAGCAGCGATCGCTGCCGCAGGACTGCTAGCTGTAATAGCGGGTAGAGTCTGCCAAGAAGTTGTACGGAAATGACGCTCATCGGCATGTTCAACACTAATGCGATGACCTTGAGCCAAAAGTTGCCCCACTGTGGTTGATACGTCATTTGCAACACCATTGCCATTGGTTGCACGAGGTGCGCTATAGCTGGCTGCTGCACCATTACCATTAGACTGACCAATGCTCACCGCTTGACTATCAGCACGTTGAATAATTGTTTCTACTACACGACGTTTCGCTTTAGGATCAACTCCTACCAAACGCACATATTCACCTTCATGCTCAGCAAGAATAGTATTTAAGGCGGCGATCACTGTAGATTCATTCGAGGCATCGATCGCAGGGCCAGTCATCCATGCTGCGGAACGAAAACGACGGGCATCAGCATACTCAGTACTAATGCGATATCCTTGAGCGAGAAGTTGACGAACTTGACCAGAAATATCGGCATTGTTTGTAACAGCAGCACCATTGGAGGTCGCTTTAGGTGCACTGTAACTGCTAGATCCATTACTGGCGGTTGCATTATTACTGATTACCGCAGGCTTATCACTGGGGCGTTGAATAATAGTTTCGGAAACACGGCGCTTTGCTTTGGGATCAACCGCAACTAAGCGAACATATTCGCCTTCATTTTCAACTAAAGCTGATTGGACAGCATTAATTACTGTTGTGGCTTCAGATGTATGTGGAATAGCATGAGATTGCCAAGAGCCACTGCGGAAACGGCGTACATCTGCGTACTCGACCGCAACATGGTAGCCCTGACCTAAAAGTTGTCGTATTTGCTGTGCTAAATCCCCATTCATAGGTTCATTCCTCTGTGCTGGTGTATTTGTAAGGTTTTGATTAATTTGATTAGAATGTTGCTTATTAAGCTGTGTATTAAAACTGGCAGCAGCATCACTGATTGGCTGTGACGAGTTCTCTTGTTGTTGGCGAATCGGTGTAATGCAGGCAATATCAGCAGCACAGCGATAACCTTGTCTTAAGGACTCGTTGATACCGACAACATGACTCGCAAAGTTTTGGTCTGATTCCCGCACATTCGGTAGCAGATCGGCTTGTTGCTGCGTTGTAATCACTGCACCAGAAGGAACATATTTACCCGCAGGAATTTCTACATCTTGGACAAGGGCATGTAAGGAAATAATGCAACCGTCTCCGACCCGCGCATTAAATACCGTCGAGCGGAACCCAATAAAACAATTATTCCCAACATAGGCTGGTCCATGGATCAAAGCCATGTGCGTGATGGAGGTACTATCACCAATCCAGACGGAATATTCTTTGCCGTCATCGCCAACCACGCGACCTTTTTCCAGACCATGAATTACAACACCATCTTGGACGTTCGTACTATTGCCAATGTGAAAAGGATTGCCCTCATCTGCACGAATCGAAGTTCCAGGGGCAATCAAAACATTAGCGCCGATATAAACGTCGCCAATTAGATTGGAAAAAGAATGAACGTAGGCGGATGGATCGATTTTGGGTTCTGCCAAGTTCCTAGACCAAGGTGTAGGGGGGGCAGCAAAGCTACGAACTACCATAGTGAATCTGCACTTCTAAGCTTTACCTATATTCTGATTGTCAAAATCGAGAGTATAAGAACTTAAAAGCGCTCCTCCAAATAACAACTTAAGCTACAACGTCGGAGAACTGTGTATTTACTAGCGCTGATCAATAATTGAACGAGAGATACTTACGAATAAATACCTCTATAGCATTCTCTCACTGTATTTTTTGCTGTAGAGAGTGCGATCGCTCAGACTCACGGTGTCGATGATCGCAATAACTGCGGCATCAATCGGACGATTTTCGCTATTTGTCACTTGTCTAGCACCACTACCACGGGTAAATAACACCCATTCGTCTACACCAGCACCAACTGTATCAGCGGCAACTTCATACTCTGGAAGCAACTGCCCTTGCAAATCAATAACTTGCAAAAGCAGAAACTTAGTTCCAGACAAATTGGACTCTTTGTAGGTACTGACGACCGTACCGCAAACTTTAGCGATTTGCATATTGTTATAAGTACGTTTGCAGAATGGATAAAATACGGATAGATGCTAGGCAGAGTCTGAGTAATAACAAAAACAACCTTTGGGTAAAGGTTGATTGCGCTAGCTAAGTCCTTACTATGGACGGTTCATAGGACGGATAGAGTTCACATTGTCACGGAACTGATCGACTTCTTCGGTGTAGCGAATAGGTAGAACGTATTCAAGGTTTTCGTGAGGACGCGCAATGATGTGTGTGGAAAGTACTTGTCCGCCGTTTACACGCTTTACGGACTCAGTACCTGCTGCTACTGAAGCTTGTACTTCGGATACATCGCCACGGACGATAACGGTCACACGACCACTACCGATCTTTTCGTAGCCAACTAAGGTTACGCGAGCGGCCTTGACCATAGCATCTGCTGCTTCTACAACGGCAGGGAAACCAAGGGTTTCAATCATTCCAACTGCGATCGCCATAATTAATGTTCTCCTATAAAAAACAAATAATGAAATTAATGAAAATTTAGTCTTTTGATACTTTTTTGAGAGAGTCTTTTTGAGACAATCTTTAATAAGTAGATTTAAAAAGCAAATTGCTCTACTTCTCGCGTATAGCGAATAGGTAGAACATACTCTAGGTTTTCGTGTGGTCGAGCAATGGTATGAGTCGAAACAACTTCGCCCCCATTGACCCGATTTGCACCTTCAACACCAGCAGCCATGGCAGCTTTCACCTCAGAGATATCACCTCTGATGATGACAGTTACCCGTCCACTACCGATTTTCTCGTAACCCACAAGGGTAACGCGAGCAGCCTTGACCATAGCATCAGCAGCTTCTACAACTGCGGGGAAGCCTCTGGTCTCGATCATTCCAATACCGATCGCCATAATTTAAGTCAGTGTCCTTACGACTCTCTAAAAAACTAAAGTTCTTGAGGTTGTATCTATCAAAAGATGTAGATGCACAAGCGCAACTACTGATCTTAGCTACGATCGGTTCGCTTTAAACATCAAATTTCAAATTTTTAATACAAAATAAAAATGAGATGACGCTCGACGCTTCGGCAGCTACATTTTTGTAGACAGCTTTTCGCAGCTAATTTACAGAAATATTTTTGACTTACTGTTGCAATTAATTTACTTAACCTAGTTATTAAAAAATAGTAAATAAGTATTTATTACTACAGACTTAGCCTTTCTAAATCTGAATAATCAGGGAGAGTGAATAATATTAATATATTCAACTCTATCTTTATATCTACGATAACGAGTGGCGGTACATTTGACAATATAAGCCGCCATGATAAATCTAAATAGTGCATATAATCTTGGCTTATTTGCATCACAATATATGCCCTCCCCAGTTTTAAAAGTAGGCAATAAACCCAAGAATTGTTGCAGTGCTATTTGCCTAAGTAGGTAAGCGTAATCAAATTTACAAAATCAAGTCTATGGCTCACAATGCTCGTGTGCTATAGACTTGATTTTGTAAATTTGATTTTGTAAATCGTCTAGCGATCGCCGATCGAAATAGTTTCTACTTCGGCAATCTCTAAGTTAGGTAATTGTACTAATTCTCGTTCTTGTTCTTGTAAGGCAATCATGGGGATGCTTACAGGTATTGGTGATTCGATCCAATATTCTGAAGTTGGCAAAGTTTCTTCCAGATCGTCAAGAGGACGAGGAATAATCATCAGGGTATGAAACTCGCCAATGCGTTCAGCTTCATACATTCCTGCTTCGATCGCGATCGCCACATCAGCGACATTGCCACGAATAATTGCGGTGCATAACCCCGCCCCTATAGTTTCATAGCCCGCTAGATTTACATCTGCCGATTTCAGCATCATATCGGCAGCCCCCACCATCGCGGGAAAACCTCTAGTTTCCAGTAGTCCAATTGCTTGATTACTCAGACGGCTATATTGACCATCCGTTAACTGACTAAGGCGACTACTAATTGGCAGAATCGCTTCTAAATTGGGATAGGGACGGGGAATTACAATTGTGGAGACTAGTTGCCCAAATTCTCTAGCAGTTTCGGCTCCTGCTTCAACAGCCATACGAACATCGGTAATTGAACCACGGATGATCGCCGTACAAAAACCATTACCCACTTTTTCATATCCGACCAGTCTCACCGTTGCTGATTTGAGCATCATGTCAGCAGTTCCAACGATCGCAGGGAAACTAATAGTTGAGACCATTCCCAAAGCACTTCCTGAGAGATCGATTCTTTGAGATGCACTACTAGACATTAGCTAAACACAATGATTAAAAGGATTTATGTGGAGGGGATAACACTCAACACTACCCTGTATCTTAACTGATATAGCTATAGCCATCAATACAAACCTAAACCCCAATAGAGATTAGCGGCACACTCTCTATTGGGGCTTTAGGTTATAGCTATGTACAGCATTTTAATTTTGAGAAATGCAGATTTGAGAAATGCACAGTATATTTTTTTGAAATTGCTGCTTCGTAACACTTTCAAAAAGTATACTGATTTTGGGTTTGAGCGCAAAGCGCCGTAATATTCATCTGAGAGATTAAAATGATTTGGGAAAGTTCACCACTCTCCCAAATCACTTAGGACAGCTATAGCACTTTGATGTTAGTCGCCTCGTCATCACAAATTGAATAACCTGCGTTTTCGATTTGTGATCAATTTTCAGCAAAAGATCTAGATCTTCCAATACAATTTTTAAGCTACAAATAGTCTAAAGTTTAATTGTGATAACAATCATGAGTAAACAAATGGTTTATGGCGATTTTCAAAAGTTTGGGGAAACACACCTGAAAGATGGGCTTCCTACAAATTCTCACAATTCGCTATATAGGCAATAAGTTTTTCATGTATTTTTAAGATATGGAGTAATTAGTATCTCAAAAACCATATTATAGAGCGATAAATTTTAATACTGCGTTCAAAATGGTCTAAAGATAGGAAAATGCAACTGCCTGAAGCCTTGCCTAAAAAAGATTACGTGCTAGTTATAGACGATACGCCACCCAACTTACATTTGCTAATAAGTATGTTGACACGTAAGGGTTATGAGGTAAGTGGCGTAAGTGATGGCTTAACAGCATTATCAACTGTACAGACTGAGATGCCTGACTTGGTATTGTTAGATATTAATATGCCAAATATAAATGGGTTTCAGGTCTGTGAACAATTAAAGTCACTTGATTGCACTCGTGATATTCCTGTCATTTTTATTAGTGCGCGTGACGAAGTTTTAGACAAAGTACAAGCATTTGCTGTGGGTGGTGTTGATTACATCACTAAGCCATTTCAAATTGCGGAAGTACTAGCAAGAGTAGAGAATCAGCTCACATTACGGAGATTACAAAGACAGCTACAAGAACAAAATGAACGACTCAAACAAGAAATTAATAGTCGGATTATTGCGGAAACTTTACTGCAAGAAGCTAATGAAAAATTAGGGAGATTGGTTAATTTAGATGGTTTAACTCAGCTTGCCAATCGCCGATGCTTTGATGAGTATTTAGATCAAGAGTGGCAGAGACTCGCCAGAGAGCATTTGCCATTGTCTTTGATCATGTGTGACATTGATTTCTTTAAAAACTATAACGATACCTATGGGCATGTGGCTGGTGATGATTGCCTCCGCAAGGTTTCTCTGTTAATTAAGCAATCGGTACGTCGTCCTGCGGATTTGGCTGCACGTTATGGTGGCGAAGAGTTTGTGCTGGTGCTGCCGAACACTGACATCGAAGGCTCGATGGCGATCGCAGAGGTTATTCGTCAGGGACTACTAGAGTTAGCCATACCCCATGAAGATTCTACAGTTAGTGAACTTGTGACTTTAAGTATGGGGGTAACTTCTTTGGTTCCTATGACCGATTCCCACCCTTCTGTGTTGCTTACGGCGGCTGACTATGCGCTGTATCGAGCTAAAGAGTTAGGTAGAAATCAAACCTATCAAATTGGCTAAACCCAAAATACAAGTAGCGGTGCTTCGCGCCGCTACTTGTATTTTGGATTTTATGTCCTAAATAAACCCAGAGTTAAGAAATGGCTACGCCATTTCTTAACTTGGTATTAAAATTCATCGCTTTGCTGGGGATTAGAATCGCGTCTCAACAAATCATCAATCTCTTGCCAATTAACCAGACTCGCCTCAGAATCCTGTACTAATTGCCCTTTATGTAAACAAATGAGCCGATCGCACCATGGCTGTACTAAATCAAGTTGATGGTTAATCATCACTACAGTGACAGCCTGAGGTAAGTGAGTTAGCTCAGTTAAGGTATCTAACAGTAAATGTGATAAACCGCGATCTAAAGCCGAAGTCGGTTCATCTAGTAATAATATTTCTGGCTCCATCACTAAAGCTCTAGCGATCGCGATCCATTGTCTTTGACCGAGGGATAGCTCTAGTTCTGAACGATTAAATAATTTGCGATCAATCTGCAATTTATCAATCCATTTTTGCGATCGCGCATTAATTTCGCTCTCAGTCAAATTTTGTAATTTCAGAGGATAGGAGATCGCCTCGGTAACAGTCATCCCTAATAAGCTCGGCTCCTGCGGAACCAGCATTACCCTTCGCCGCAAAGTTTGAATCGGAATTTCCTGAATATTTTTACCATTTAAGAAAATTGTCCCCGCAGATGGATCGGTTAAACGATTGAGCAACCGTAAAAATGTCGTTTTCCCCGAACCTGTTGCGCCAATTAGCGCAGTTTTACTCCCTTTGGCGATCGCTACCGAAATATCCATCAAAAGTGTGCGAAATTTAGTTTGGTAACTAATTCGATCTGTAGCGATCGCCTCAGTATTGGCGGCTACATGGGGCGTGAATGAAACCTTTTGCATAATGTAACTGTCTTTGAGATTAGCGATCGAGAAATTGGGACGCAGCCTTCAATTCATTAAACCCTGTCTCAAGCTCAATTAGGGAGAACAATCACATATGTATTTATGGAACCTTTTGCAAAATTCTATACAGGGAGTTGTTAGACTACCTCACCAAAAGCGACTTGCCTTTTTCTTGACAGGTTTATGCATTTTTGCGCTAGCGGCTCCACAGATTGCCCCCGTATCTGCACAATCAACTCAAGCGACTGTGCAGGAAATCCTTGATGGTAATCAGGTTTTTATTCAAAATAAGCAAGCATCTCTGAATGATGTGGCAAGACAGAAACAACAAGTCCGCACTGGTAATTCTAGAACTGCGCTTTTGTTTAATACTGGTGCAGTCGCTCGGTTATCCGCTAATTCAGTGCTAAATATTGGGCAATGCGCCCGACTGAAAAAAGGAACGATTTTAATTAATGGTGCAGTTAATGCTTGCTCATCGTCGATTACGACAGGTGTACGCGGTACAACCTATCTACTAGAAGTGGATGAGTCAGGCAATCAACAGGTCACTGTATTAGAGGGTGAAGTTGTGGTCAAGCGCAACGCAACTCCCATCGTTGATGAAGATGATGAGCAATCAACAGTTAAACCCACTGACAAGCCAACAACTAAACCAACAACTAATACAGAAACACCAATCAAGCCATCAACGCAGAAACCTAACCTCAGTTCTCCAACTACTTCACCCAAGGTGAAGCAATTTACGACACCAACTGCACCCATAAAACCAGTATTACCCCGAACGAACCCTCAACAAGAAGGACGACCTGTAGATCCTCTCAATGGGCAGCCAGCCAATGACAAACCAATCCTCAAAATTGAAGATGACTCACAGCCTGTCAATCAATCAGATGAAGTTGTCTTAAAAGCTGGTGAAAAGGTCGAAGTTAATCAGGGAGGTGCTTTGGGAATAATTCAGCAACTTACGGAAAATGAGTTTGTGGGACTACTCCAAGGCAATCTATTTCAGGGATTTACCAATCAAATTCCTGGGATTGATAAGGTTCGATCAGTTTTTAACGGTCTATTTCCAGGTGTAAACTTCCCAATTTCAATTCCAGGGATACCAACACCAAATATTCCAATTCCTAGCTTCCCTAGCTTTCCGTTCTAATTCGTACTAAAACACAAAATGGCATAGCCATTTTGTGTTTTAGTAAGTTAAGCCCCAAACCCAAAAAGAGAGTTGCGGCGCTTCGCGCCGCAACTCTCTTTTTGGGTTTATCCTAATATAACTGGCTACCGCTATAACCTACATTCCGCTCGTAATGGAAGGGTAAAATAATTACCGAAAATCAAAATCATCGAAAATCAAAAAAGAGGAGGTAAATATTAATACAGAGATGAAAGTATCGAATC